>DAOTMJ010000034.1 GCA_035450225.1 Candidatus Hydrogenedentota bacterium | reverse complement strand
TCGTGCCAATGTTCACGTGCGGCTTTGTCCGCTCAAACTTTGCCTTTGCCATGTCAATCTCCTCGTTCAAGGGCCTTGGCGCGCCTTGCGCGCCGCCGACAACCAGATCCTTTTCGTTACCTAATCGTTCAATACACTCAACTAAACCGGTAATTGCTTCCGGTGTGCTGCATAATTTCATTTGCCACGTGGGGCGGCACTTCCTCGTAATGGCTGAATTCCATCACGTGCGACGCCCGGCCCTGCGTCCGTCCGCGCAAGTCGCCCGCATACCCGAACATTTCGGCCAGCGGCGCCACCGCGCGAACCTCGCGCAATCCGGCTATCTGATCCATGCCTTCGATGCGCCCGCGCCGGCGCGTAAAATCGCTCAGCACGTCGCCCAGGTATTCGTCGGGACATGTCACCTCGACCTTCATCATCGGTTCGAGAAGCGCCGGGCGTCCCTTGGGGGCCGCCTCGCGCACCGCCATCGAGGCCGCCGTCTGGAATGCCAACTCCGACGAATCCACCTCGTGGAACGATCCGTCGAGCAATTCGACGTGCACATCCACCATCGGGTATCCCGAAACAACGCCGCTTTCGAGGGCTTCCCGCGCGCCGCGCTGAACCGCCGGCACGAATTCCTTGGGAACCGATCCGCCCACGGTCTTGTCTTCAAATGTAAAGTGCGATCCGGTTTCGCCGGGCGAAAGGGCCAACACCACATGCCCGTACTGCCCGCGTCCGCCGGTTTGTCGCACGAACCGTACTTCCGCCTCGCAACGCTGCCGGATCGTTTCCCGGTACGCCACCACGGGGCGTCCTACGTTTGCCTGCACGTTGAACTCGCGTTTCAACCGGTCCACGATGATTTCGAGATGAAGTTCGCCCATCCCGGCAATGATCATCTGCCCGGTGTCCTCGTTCGACTTGACATGGAACGTGGGATCCTCGTCGCTTAGGCGCCGCAACGCCTCGCTCAGCCGATCCTGATCGGCCTTGGTCCGCGGTTCGATGGCGATATGCACCACCGGTTCTGGAAACTCGACCGCCATCAGGGCTATCCGATGTTTCGGATCGCACAGCGTATCACCGGTCGTCGTGTCCTTGGGGCCAATTACCGCGCCAATATCGCCCGCCCGAAACTCTTCGATGTCCGTCCGTTCGTCCGCATGCATTTCCAGCAAGCGTCCCAGGCGTTCCTTTCGGCCCGTTCGCGAATTCAACACCATCGAACCGGCCTTGGCCACCCCGGAGTACACCCGGATGAATGTCAGCCGTCCAACGTGTTGATCCGTAAGGACTTTGAATGCCAGCGCACAAAACGGCGCATCGTCGGAAGCCTTGCGCTCGATCGTCTTGGACGGATGATCGGGATCCGTGCCCTGGGTTGGCGGCAAGTCAACCGGTGACGGCAGATAATCCACTACCGCATCCAGCATTGGCCGTATTCCTCTGTTTCGGAGGGCTGCGCCACACAACACCGGGCAAAGCGACACGGCCAGAACACCTTTGCGAATGCCGGCCTTCAACTCGGCTGTGCTGATCTCCTGCTCATGGACGTATTTTTCCATGATCAGGGGATCAACCTCGGCCACGGCTTCAATCAAATCATGCCGGGCCTGTTCGGCCTCCGCGCGCATGTCGGCTGGAATTTCGCCGATTACAGCATCCAAATCAACGCCTTCTCCCACAAACATCACGCTGCGGTTGTGGACAAGGTCCACAATCCCGCGAAACGTGTCTTCCGATCCGATTGGAAGTTGGATGGGAACCGCCACCGCCGCCAGCCGCTCGCGCATGCTTCGCACCGCACGCTGAAAATCAGCGCCCACGCGATCCATTTTGTTGATCAGGGCTATGCGCGGAACGTGATAACGATTGGCTTGGCGCCAGACGGTTTCCGACTGCGGCTGAACCCCCGCTACTGCGCAAAATACTCCCACTGCACCGTCCAGCACCCGAAGACTGCGTTCGACCTCCGCCGTGAAATCCACGTGGCCCGGCGTATCAATGATATTGATACGGTACCCGTTCCACTCACAGGCGGTGGCCGCTGAGGTGATGGTGATGCCGCGCTCCCGTTCTTGGACCATGTAATCCATGGTCGCCGTACCGTCGTGGACTTCGCCCACACGGTGCACCCGACCGGAGTAGTACAAGACGCGTTCCGTAACGGTGGTCTTGCCGGCGTCAATATGGGCCATAATCCCGATATTCCGGGTCTTTTCAAGCGGATAGCGTCTTGGCACGTTGTGTTCCCTTCCGCAAATTACAGGCAAGCACCCGGCGAATGCGTTGGCGCATCCGCCGCTACCCGGCCTAACCTGTAAATCGCTTCCATGAACATCTTCGTCGTTCGCTTTCCGCCCAAAATCCTGGGCCCACGCTCACGATTCAACTGTGGTTGCGGCCCCGCGGGGCCTGAATTCATCGCCTTGCCGAACATCGGCAAAACGTCGAAATATGCTAATACCGAAAATGGGCGAACGCTTTGTTGGCCTCGGCCATTCGGTGTGTATCTTCCTTGCGCTTGATGGTTGATCCCTGATTGGCGTGGCAATCCAGCAGTTCGCCCGCCAGACGCTCGGCCATGGTTTTTTCACCCCGTTTGCGGGAAAATTCGATGACCCAACGAAACGCCAGCGCCGTGCGCGTCATGGCGGGGATTTCCACCGGCACTTGGTAGGTCGCTCCGCCGACCCGGCGGGATTTGACCTGCAAAACGGGCTTGGCGTTGTCAATGGCTTGGTTGAATATGGCCAAGGGATCCTCGTTCGGACGGCGCTTCTTGATGACGTCCAAGGCGCCATAAACAATGGATTCGGCGATGCTTTTCTTGCCGGACAACATCACGGTGTTGACAAACTTGGTCAACAGCGTACTGTGGTACTTCGGATCCGGCAATGGATTCCGCTTCGCTACTTCGCGTCTTCTCGGCATGGTTCTTTCTCGACTCCTCGCGACCCTATGCGCTCTTGGCCCGCTTCACGCCGTACTTGGAACGGCTGACCCAACGGCCGGTATGGATTTTTTTGCCGCCGTCGTCTTTCGTTCCGCTCGTTCCGCCGCAATCGCCGCTGGCATCCAGCACCCCGCGGATCATGTGGTAACGAACGCCCGGCAGATCCTTCACGCGCCCGCCGCGAATCATTACCTGCGAGTGTTCCTGCAGGTTGTGCCCGACGCCCGGAATGTAGGTGGTCACTTCCATCCCGTTCTTCAGGCGGACACGCGCCACTTTCCGCAGCGCCGAATTCGGTTTTTTCGGCGTCATCGTGAACACGCGCGTGCACGTGCCCGACGCCTGCGGGCACGCCTTCAACGCCGGACTCTTCGTTTTCGACGTCACCTTCTTGCGACAATTGCGCACAAGTTGATTGATCGTTGGCACCAGGGGTCTCCCTAACTTGCTTTCTTTCACGCCGTCGTGAGGCAACAAAACACCCTACGCGGACAACGGACGGAAAGTGTAGCATACGCCGACGCGTATGTCAAGCAAAATTTCAGCGCGAAAAAAGGCGCCCTAAAACGCCCCACGCGCAATCCCCAAGCGCGCGGCTATTTCGGCTGTGGATAAACATAACGGCCCGTGTACAAATCGAACAGGGTTTTATAGTACTTCATGAACCGTTCCGGCTCCGGATTATAGGCGATCTCGGCCAGGCAATATCCCTCGTAGCCGATCGATCCGAGCAAATCGAACAACTGCCGCCAAGGATACTGGTATATGCCGATGTCTGTGATGTGGACCAGCGCGATCTTGTGTTTCAACCGATCGAAGTTCGCCTGAATACTGCCATTTTCGTCCTGTTCTCCTGTATTGGAATTCCAGCAGACTAATGCATTGGGATGATCCGCCGCGTCCATCATCAGCCGGATCCATTTCGGGTCGCAGGAATCCTTGCCGTGCACTTCGAGCCGCACCTGCACGCCGATGCCCCCGGCAAACACCGCGACCTGCCTCAGCGCCTTGCCGATCTGCTCGCAGGTCTGTTCGGGCGGCACGTCGTCGCGCAGCCCGTTGGGCCGGACCTTGATCCCGGGCGCGCCGACATCCGCCGCCAACTGCGCATACTGGATCGCGCCGTCAATGTTCTTCTTGACCTCGGCGGGATCTTTCGAATGGAACTCGAATGCCGAACCAAGTCCGGCGATTTCAATGCCCGAATCGGCAAACAGTTTTCTCACCCCGGCGCGCTCCTCCTTCGACAGGTCCACCTCGACCTTGTGCGCGTGCGTCGTCCGCAATTCCACGCCCTGCAATCCGGTCTCCTTGCAGAACTTGATCAGCGTGGGACAATCCATGTCCTTGCCCATGTTGTACGTCACCATTCCGAGTTTCATCAGAGATTATCTCCTATCTAGCTCAAAGAAAAGGGTTTATGCTTGAATCTGGTTGTGAGTTTTCAGCCGAACGATCGCCAAACTCCAACCAATTTTGCATCTTTTTCACTTAAAAATCTAACGCGGCTCAGCCGCAATGCCTCAATCAAGGATATGATTTCTTTGTTCGCAACTTCTGTGTACCATGCACAGAAGTTGCGAACAAAGAAACAAACAAGTCTCTAACAGAAAGGCTTATGCTTCCTCAGCCGGATCTGTCATGGTCTCGATCATTTTTCCGCCCTCGTCCTGAGGCTGAGGCTGATCCACGTTGCCTTGCCGAAAGACCGACTGAAGACCATCGATATGTTCATGGAGGTCGTGGCGGATAGGAGCCCACATGGGATCCAGGATGAAGTCGATGCCTTCACGCCGCGCCAGCTTAGCCGCAGGCACAAAGTCGCTGTCCCCAGCGACCAGCACGATTTGATCAACCTGCCGTTTGAACGCCAGTGATGCGATATCAAGACCGATGCGCATATCCACGCCCTTCTGTTTGACGTCATAACGCACGTCGTCTTCTTTCAGATCTTGAACGGCAATGTCGCCCTTGAGTAGCTTCTTCAAGTTATCGCCTTTAAGAACCCACGCTCCGGACCGGTCGTTCAGATAACCCAACCGCAGGGCAACCTTGCGCGTCTTCTTCAGTTCGGCATGAAAATCACGCCGCCAAATTGCAGTCGCCGTTTTCGAGAAATCCAACGCCCGGTTCGTTACCGGATTATGGACCTTCTTTTCCAAGGGCGGGCAATCGTAGAAGAAGATCCGATACAGATCTCCTGACGTCCTATTCAGTTTCTCAAGATGCTGCCGGCACATCCATTGCAGGTCTCTGGCAACCTGCTTTGGGAACGAATTGCCGCGGAGACGCTGGTGCCTTTTCAGAAAGAAATCCCCGTCAATCAGAAACGCTGTTGGCATCATTCGCCTCCTGAAAAAGAAAACCCCTTGGGCTCGGCCACCTCGCAATGAATTTGGAGGCGCTTACTGCCAAGGGATTGTTTAATCTGCATAGAGTGTAACACGCCACAGCCCATCTTTCAATCCCCCAAAACCAATTTCTTTTCAGGACCCCGCTCGGGGTCTTGTTAGCATCTGCCCGTTCATCTTCACCTTCCCGCCGCGCTCTATTTTGGTAAAGCTCGAATCATGTCCTTGCCCATGTTGTACGTCGCCATTCCGAGTTTCATCAGAAATCGCCTCTTCTTCCGCTTACGCCGAACAATCTTCGCTGTCGCCGGCTTATCGTTTCCGCAAAGCCGCCTCACGCACGAACGGACAATACGCAGCGGCATCGCGAGTCTTTTCTACAAGAACGCCGAGCGCCTTGTCGTAATATAAATGTTACAGCGTGGTGTTTTTATCGCCTCGATATCACATCTGGCCACCACGGGTTTCTTTCAATTCCTGCCGTCCGTGGATTGTCCTTTCCCGCACAGTGTATACGCCTGCGGCGGCGAAGGCAAAACGGGTGTATGCGAGGCGGGAAAAAGCAGAAAACGGGCGGATAAAGATGGTAGACTCTCCCCGATGTGTCGTCAAACGAACAAGGAGTTATCGCCATGCAATCCTCGCGGCATCGCATGAATCGCCGGACGTTTCTGAAGGTCGGAACCTTGGGAGCGGCGTCGGCCATGACCCCCGCAATCCCGGCACAGGAGGCCGCGCCCGAACCGGTGTGCCGGGTCTTTGGCCGCACGGGTCTCAAGGTCAACGTGGTCGGTTTCGGATCGCTGAAGACTTCCGAGCCGGCCGTGTTTCAGGCGGCCTTCGACCGGGGTGTGAATTGGGTGGACACGGCGCGCGTCTATATGGACGGACGCAACGAGCGTCTGGTCGGCGAGGCGCTGAAAGGCTATCGCGACAAGGTGTATGTTTCGACCAAGGTTGTTCCGGGACCCATCGAGGAGATGGAAGCCTCTGTCGCGGAGAGCCTCGACGCGCTGGGCTTGGAGTCCGTGGATTTGATGCAGTTGCACCATCTCAATTCGAGGGACGAGGTGTTCAACAAGGATTACCGGGCCTTTTTCGCCCGGCTGCGCAAGGAAGGGAAGACGAAATTCGTCGGGGTGACGAGCCATTCGAACGAAATCGAAGTGCTCGATGCGGTCGTTTCGGATCCGGAAAAGTTCTGGGACACGATGATGATTCCCTACAACTTCAAGAGTCCGCCGGCCACGAAGGCGGCCATCGAACGCGCGGCGAAAGCGGGCGTCGGCATCATCGCCATGAAAACGCAGGCCGGCGGCTACGAAACGCGGGAACTGGGCGACATCAGCCCGCACCAGGCCGCGCTCAAATACGTCCTGCGCGACCCCAATGTTTCCTTCGCGATTCCGGGCATGACGGATCTCAAGCAGGTCGAGGAATGCGTTGCGGTGATGCGTATGACGTTGACGCGGGCGGACCTCGAATTGCTCGAACGGTATGGCAGGGCCATTGCCCCGTATTATTGCCACCGGTGCGGCGTCTGCCGCGGGGGATGTCCCGCCGGCATCCAAATCCCGGAAATCAACCGAAGCCTCATGTACGCGGAAGGATACCGCGACATGGCGCTGGCGCGTTCGACCTATCGCGCGATTCCGGCGTGCGCGTCGGCGTCGGCCTGCGAAAGGTGCTCGGAATGCACGGCGCGGTGTCCAAACGGTCTCGACATCGCCGAGCGCATGCAAAAGGCTCGAACACTGTTTGCGTGACGCCCTTGTAGCACCTTAAAATCCGGCTTCTACAAAAACAACAAGAAATTCCGGGGCAACTTGCACAACAAATTGAATTTCAAATGATTTTGCGAGTGCGATAACCGCGGGGTTTTGAGAGCGATTACGATTACGATGACAAGTTGTAGTGAGACCTCGGCTTTCTCCATGGGAGATGAAAATGAGGTTTCATGGGTTATCTTGCAACCGCGTAAAGATGTTCATAACTCTTTGTTTCAATTGCGAGCACGAGCACGAAGAGAAACTGGGTTATGGGCAACGCCCACGTCTATGCGGAAACCTGTTTATTGAACGGAGTGCGGCGCCATGAAAAGATTTGGAATTACGATGCTGTTGGCGGCGGCCACGATGGCGGCGGCGCCGAACGTCTTCGGACAGGAGGATCTCGCCCGGTCGCTTGGCGGCTTGATTTTCGCTGCGGACTGGAAGGCATCCGAGGCGCCGGCGGTCTACGACGCGAAAAACCTGTTCGAACTCATCAACGGCGAGGCGGAACTCTATTTCCCGTATGGATTCAAACGCACAATCGCCGTTACCTATGCGTCCGCCCCGGAGACCGGCGGCAAAATAAGTGTCGAGGTATACGAACTGGGCACGCCGCTCGACGCTTTCGGCGTGTATTCCAATTACCGCGACGAACGATCGCGCCTCGAACCTTTCGGCGCGGAAGGATTCATGGGCACAACGCAGGTTCTGTTTTTCCAGGATCGGTTTTTCGTCAAAATACGCCTCGGCGGCAAAACCGCCAACGGCAGGGAGGCGCTGCGGTCCTGCGCGGAGGCGGTCTCCCGCGTGTTGCCGCCCAACAAGGAAATGCCGGAGGAAGTGAAACTGTTGCGTTTCACCGGCGTCATACCGCAGACCACGCGCTATGTGGCCCAGAGCGTGCTCGGATACGATTTCTTCACGATGGGCCTGACGGCCGGCGCGGTCGTCGCGACAAAGCCGGTTACGCTCTTCGTGGTGTTGGGCATGAGTCCAAAGGACGCCGGGGACACCCTGAACCGGTACATCGCCCACCTTGAACAAAACAAGGGCCGTTATCGCTGGGAAGAATTGCCCGAAGGCAGAACTTTGCTCGCGGTGGATCCCCTGTACAAGGGCGTCGTGGCGGCCTCCGTGGGCAACTACGTTATAGGCGTCGCCAAACTGGCCACGCCCAAGGAAGGTCTTCCCATGCTGGCCCAGTTCCGCGAGGCGGTGGCGGCCCGCCCATAACGGCGGATACTCCCGAACGCAATCGCAACAGCCCGAAACCGGCTCCATCACGCATGTAAAACGGCCGTAATCCGGTTATCAACGTTTTCCAAAACAGCCCGGCGGCGGTGGTTCTTCGCCTTCGCCTTCGCCTTCGCCTTCGCCTTCGCCTTCACCTTCACCTTCGCCTTCACCTTCGCCTTCACCTTCACCTTCGCCTTCACCTTCGCCTTCGCCTTCGCCTTCGCCCTCGCCGACGGCTTCGACGGTCACTTTGCCGTCGTATGTGACGATGTCGGTGTACCAGTCGAAACTGTCGCCGAATTGGCCCTTGAGTTTGACTTCACCGAGCCGGATGGGCAAATCGCCCGGCGCGGCCGTGCCGGAAACGCGGAAGTTCAGGTAGAATAGGGTGTTGGCGGCTTTGCCTTGCAGAGCCTTCGGGCTGCCAATGCCGAGTCGGACGCTGCTGGTTTCGATCTTGACGCTCGTAAGGAAATCCTTGATCAACGGCGCGCCCTCGACGGACGCCTCGGAGTCGAGGCTCAGGTCGGGCGGAAACGAAACGACGAACTCGCTGCCGCTCAGTCCGGTCACGTCGTCAACCTGCAGCGGGATACGCGCGATGCCACCGCGTGGCGCGGATGCTTCGCCCAGGCGCACGTTTGCGGGTTGCCCGGCTTTGAGCAGGAAGGCAAGCGACTGTTTTTCGAGACTTTTTTCCATGCCGGGACTCAGCGGGAATCCGACGCCCGCGCGTAGCAGCATGACCGCGTCGGCGGAATCTACGGCCCTGTCGCCGTTCATGTCGCCGGCCTCGCGCTGCCAATCCTGGAAGGTGTCGAGACGCACCGTGAGCCGGAGGGCGCGCAACGCGTCGCCGCTGTCTATGTAGCCGTCGTCGTTCAGATCGCCGAGCATGTGGCCCGACTTGATGCACATCTGCGCGGTATCCGAATAATCCACGGTTATCGGGTTGGCGTCCTTGTCGTACAGCGCCACGCGGCTGAGCGTCACCGCTCCGCAGGCGCCGGCCGGCGCGTTCGCCGCGAGTTTCAAATAGACGTCGAACAGCGCGCCCTCGCCCTTGAGGATATTCGAGCTGCCGATGCTGGTGATCTGCACGCGCCCGGCCTCGCGGGTATTGGGCAGGAAGTTGGCCTCCTTGGTAATTTGCGACGGAAACACGCGCACATCCTTGACGAGCGCGGCATCGTATCGCAGGTCAATGTTCAGGCTCTTGGCGCTCAATCCCCGCGCGTTCGATATGTTGATCGGCAGGCGGATTTCGGATTTGTCGGGCTGGGCGGGATCGCCGGCGGTGTCCGGCAGCCACACGGTGACCGTGCCCGCCTTGGCGGTAACGGGATCGGATTTCGGACCGGGCACGCCGGACTTGTTCACGGCCTCGACCCGATACGTGTAGGTCTGGCCGGCCACAATGGCCGTGTCGGTGTAGGAAGGCTCCCTGATCAACTGCGCGTTGATCTTCGTGTCGTTTCGATAGACGTTGTAGCCGTCGAGCGTCGTTTCCGTATTGGCTTCCCACCGCAGGCGCACCTCGGCGGCGCCCGCCCACGCGGTAAGGCCGGCCGGTTTCGCCGGCGCGTTGCCCGACATAAGGATTTCCAGTGCGATCGGCGCGCGCACGTTGGCGATTTCCGCTTGTGCGTAACCGGTCAGCGTCGCCACGACTTTGAGCGCCGTCGTGCTGTTCGGCGCATCGAGGGCAAACGCCCCGTTGCCGTCCGTTGTGTCGGCGTCAATCTGTGTGTTGGTGACGTTGTTGCGCAGCACGACGGAGGCGCCCGCCAGGGGATTGCCCGAGGAGGCATCCTTGACCGTGCCGGTCACCTGTACGCCGCCGACGTAGGTGAATCCGCCTGAAAGCAGCGCCGTGCCCGCGCCGGTCGTTACGGCGATATCCACCTGGCCCGCGGCGTGCGCCGGCGTCACGACGGACAGGCTCGTGGCCGACACGCTGGAAATCGCGGCCGGGGCGCCGCCGAACGTAACCGATGTCGTTCCCGTCAGATTCCGCCCGTTGATGACGACCGCCGTCCCGCCCTGCGTCGAGCCGCTGTTCGGCGACGCGCCCGTCAAGACCGGCCGGTTGCTCGTGACCGTGATGTAGCCTACGCGCGTCTCCCAGTCGGTGCCGATGGCTGTGGTAACCATCAGCGCCACGGTGTAGGCGCCCGCGTTCTGGTAAACATGCGACGGCGCGGCCTCGTCGGTTTTTGGCGTGCCGTCACCGAAATCCCAAAGCCGGTCAATCAATTCCGCCCCGTTCAGATTCGATGTGTCGGTGAACTGGACCGTCAGGGGCGCCGCGCCGGACGTCACGTTGGCCGTGAAATCGGCGACCGGTCCCAGCGCGCCGCAGTAGCCGTCGTATTCGACAAATGCCCCGCGGGTTTCCAGCGCGGGAATGACGTTGCACAGCGCGTCCTGGTTGAGCGGATTGCTCACAAGTCCCACATAGTCCGGCTCGTCCAGTTCGGTGTCATAGCCGAGGCCCGTATTGGCCGCGAGCGCAGCGATGGATTCGATCCGGTTACCGCCGAGCCATAACTTGTGCAGCCGGGTGAGGCCGCTCAACGGCGACGCGTCCGAGATGGCGTTGGATTCGGCGTCGAGGTACTCCAGTTTGGTCAAGTTTGCAACCGGATCCAGGCTCTGGATCAGGTTGGCCCATATCGCCAGCATCGTCAGATCGGTCAGATTGCGTAGCGGTTCGATGCTTTCAATGAGATTGTAGGTCGCAAACAATTCGACCAGTTTCGTGCAATTCGCAAGGGGCGCAAGGCTCGTGATGGCGTTGCTGTCCAAATATAAACCGATCAAATCGGTCATGCCGGACAGCGGGGACAGATCCGTAATCTGGTTGTCCCACATCGAAAGATATTTCATTTTCGTAAGGGAAGACAGTGCCGTGAGCGATGCGTCGGTCAGGTCGTTTTGGGCCATCCAGAGCATTTCAAGTTTGGTCATTTGCGACACCGCGCCGATATCGCCCAGGTGCAGCCCATCGAGATCCAACTCGATGAGTTCCCGCAGGCCGGCGATGGGCGCAATGGTCGTTATCGGGTTGTAGAAAAGGATCAATCCCCACAGACGCGTCAGACCGGCCAGTGGCGCGATATTCGATATTTGATTGCCGCCCAGACCCAGAAACTCGAGATTTGTCAGCGATTGAAGCGGCGTGAGATTTTCAATCAGGTTGTTGTCCAATTGAAGTTCCCGTAACCGTAGCAATCCGCTCAGGGGCGTCAGATCGGATATGAAATTTTTGCTCTCCGTCTCCCAGTCGGAACCCAGTCCCAGAATTTCGAGGTCGGTGCAGTATTCGATGCCGTCCAGATTTCGAATACCCTTGCCAAAGGCGTACAGTTCGACGAGACCGTCGAGATCGCGTGGATAAATGGGTCCCGTCGGCAACTCGATGGCTTCACGCACCGCGGCTTCGAGGTTGGCATCGGCAAACACGACCGGTGCTTCACCCTCGCCTTCACCCTCGCCCTCGCCTTCGCCCTCGCCTTCGCCCTCGCCTTCGCCCTCGCCTTCGCCTCCCGCCGTAACATGGATATACTGTTCGAGGGTAACGACGCTTCCATCCACGTCCGTTTCGACATAGAGCGTCACGTCATAGTCGCCGGGAACGGTATACACATGCGTGGGATTCTGGAGGCTCGATGTTCCGCCGTCGCCGAAATCCCAATCCCAAGTGTGAATCGGCTCGCCTCCCGGTTCTGAGGTGTCGTAAAAGCGAACCGTCAACGGGGCCGGTCCTGACAGCGGTTCCGCGTAAAAATCCGCGACCGGCGGTTCGGGCGGGGAATACCGGAAAATTTCGAGGCCGTTCGTTCCGTTGGCGGCAAAAATCAGGCCGCCCGCAGCCACCACATCGTATCCGACATTGAACGTATCGTAATAGCCCAGCATGTCCGGATAGACGGGATCGCTCTTGATGTCCGCGACAATCAGGCCGCCGTCGGTGTCCGAACTCGCCCATAAGGCGTACAGATAGTCGTTGTTCGCGTGAAGGGCATCAAGGCCGCCGTCCGCATAGCTCGTGTCGATCCGCTGGACATCGGCAATATTCGAGATATTCAGCACGTCCACGCCGCCGTAATAAAGCGCGGCTTTGCCCTTTGGCGACGGCGGGGCATCGGGGGCGCTTCCGGCGGCGCCCTTCGCGCCGCCTCCGCCCTCGTACTGATACCACCCGACATAGGCGAATTCGCTGTTCGGAATCGAAATGTCCGTGACGCCGCCCTCGATGTAATTCACCTCGCCGGCGTAGATCGGCGCCGTGGGGGTAGTCGCATTGATCAACTCGACCGCGCCGTAATAGAAATCGTCCCATGCGTCATACCGTTCGAGCGCGACGAACACACGGTTTTTGGCCAGCGCGAGCCGATGCGGCCAGCCTTCCGTCAGATAATAACCCAGCACTTGCGGCGTGGCGCCGGAAATGTTGATGACGTCCACTTCGGCAAGCCAGTTGCCCGATTCGAGATCGGTCCCGCCCAACGCGACGTAGGCGTAACTTCCGCTGACCACGACATCCAGCGCAGGCACGGAGGCCGGACCCACTGTGGCGACACCCAAGAACGTACCGAGATTGACGACACTCATGCCGCCGTAACCGGAGGTTCCCCAAGTAACGTAGGCCTTGCCGCCGGCCAGCGCCACGCCCGTGACGGGGGCCGGCGTGGCAAAGTAATTCGCCACCTGTGGGTTGGCCGGATTGGATACGTTGATGGCATACAGCCCGTCGGAACTGCCGACATAGGCCGTCGAACCGTCCACGGCCACGGCGTAGGCCACGCCCGTGACACCGCCCAGTCTTTCCACCCGGCCCTGTTTGGTCATGCCGACGGCCGGCACACTCAAGCCGCCCGAAGCGCCGGAGGCCTTCTCGCCGGACCCAGCCGTCAACACCAGCGCCAGACACAAGGCCATGCCGACGGCCGATACAACCAGACGGCCGCTCTTATTTCGATCAAGACGACCCCATTGTGTGTTTGCCGTACGCATCGAAAAACCCCTTCCTCGGATACGCGCATTCCGATAGCGCGTTCCGTTTACAGACTGCACCGCGGCCTCATCAACACCCTAATGATGCCGTCAAATCCGCCAATTGTCAATCCCCCGCTTCCCCCGGGCCGAACGTCAGGAAACCCGGTAGGAATTTCGACAACCATGACAGCGGGCGGCAAGCGGCGATTGGCCCAAAGCGGATCGCCTTACCCGGCGAACGGGCGCGGATCGAGTAAATGGCCCTTCGGAAGAACATCCTTGAATGCGTCTGCCGTGGGCAGGGGCGGTTTCGATCGTTCGATCAAAGGCCAGATAGCGGCATATTTCGCGTTCAATTCCTTGTATTCGATCCATCGGGCCGGCAGTTCCCGCTCGTAATAGATGGCGTGCGCCGGACATTGATCGACGCAGGCGTTGCAGTCAATGCATTCGTTGGGGTCTATGACGAGACAGTTCATCCCCTCGCGAAAACAGGACACCGGGCACACCGACACGCATTCGGTGTACTTGCATTTGATGCACGGCTCGGCCACCACGTATGCCATGGCGTTCGTTCCTTCCGGTCCTATCCCTGTCCAATCGGGATGCGATTCTTCAACGTCCAGTCTACCGGTTTTCATTCCAGAATAAAAACCAGCGCCCGCATGGATTGCATCACGTTCTAACCGTTTTGCGCGCCGTGATTTAGCGTTTCACCGTTTGACATTCCCCCTTCCTTGTGCTACAGTAGGCGCATGTTTGCTGGGGCATAACGTGTGCAGGGAGTACGTGGTCGCCATGGCACTGAGCAAGAAACAACTCAAAATTGTCGAACAACTGGAACGGCGGGTCGAACTATGCCGGGAGTTCATGAACGACTGGCTGTTGTTCAACCAGATTCTCAGCGCATATCCGAACGCCGGCGCCAACAAGCCGCAACTCGAAGCGCAGTTTCTCAAGATAAAGAGTAAACTGGCCCGGGAACACCGGGTTCTTCGCGAAACACTGCAGGCCGACTACGGCATTGACGGCAATCTCATGAATATCGTCTCGTCGGCCACGGATCTCGAAAGCGTTCACAGCCAATCCGAAGTGGCGGTAAAGAAACTGACCATGGAATGGCACCGGGCGTTTATTTCAATCAATGAAACCCTCGGCGCGCTCGAAGACAAGAAGGCCCGCGCCGAGGCCGGCGAAAAGGTTCCCCTCATGGGACCCGCTATGGGTGGCGGAGGAATCAGTGGCGGGGGAATGTCCGACAAGACCAAGAAAAATTTGATGATTGTGGCGGGCGTCATCGCCGTGGCCCTGATCATTTATTTCGTGCCGCCGTTGCGCAACATGTACGTGGATGCCTTCAAAAACATCTTCGGGCGGTGAGGCCATTCCGCAGGACGATATCGTGCGGTTGACGGCCAGGGAGGAAAGGAGACGATCGTGACAAAGCGGGATTTGGTAATCAAGGTTGCCGAAAAGCTCGGCTTTACCCAGAACATGGTGGGCGACGTCGTGCAAGCCACATTGGATACCGTCACCAATTGCCTGGCCAATGGCCAGCGCCTGGAAATCCGCAATTTCGGCGTTTTCGAGGTAAAAAAACGCGATGCCCGCATCGGCCGGAATCCGCGGACCGGCCAGGAAGTCGCCATCGGCGAAAAGCGTGTCGCCACCTTCAAACCCGGCAAGGCGCTCAAGGAATACGTCGAGGGCACCGGACCGCGTCCCACATTTGACGATCAGAACGCGGAATCCTCGTCAGACGCGTAAAAAAGCCGCATCTTTCATCCGGTAGGTCGGGAAGCGGAACAAAGGGGCATACCCGCCTTTCGTAGGCAGTGATAGTGATGGACGATGACCGCCGTCGTCAGGAAGAGCAACACATAGTAGATTTTGAATGCCATTTCCTCCCACCGGGTATACGGCCCCGTGACCAATTGCGCAAGGATGTTCTGCACGATCAGCACCAGCCAAATGATTTTGCAGTCGGCGGGGAAAACATTACCCGGACAACCTCGCGGCAGGGGATGCGTTGCAATCCAATACCCCATCGCCGCCAAGCCAAGGATCATCGCGGGAAACAGGACGATGGACAGGACTGAGGCCCAATAGTCCTCGTTGCCGATATAAATGTTCGCCCATCCCTTCAGGCCGCACTTGACGGACATGCCAAGGCCGAACACAAGCCCCAGGCAAAGGCCGAAACGTTCCAGGTTCGGACATTCGCTCAACAGCAGACTTCCCAGCCGCATCCGTTGCGCCTCCGAAACCCGCCGATTCACGAGGAAATAGGCGACGCCATAGGCGATGCCGATGCTGATGCCGCCGGACGACTCCCAGCACCGCCACCAGTTGAAATGACTGTTGGGCCAGAAGTTCTGCGCCCATTTCCAGTTCTGACACAACGCCCAACCCGCCCCGTTCAGCAGACCGACGGTCAGAATCAGTTGCACATTTTTCCAGTCGCGGCGTCCGATTTCATACGCGAGAAATCCAAGGTAAATGCCGAGGTGCACAATGGCGAGGCGGTTGTCGTTGGCGAGACGCCGCAGGTTGGGATTTGCCTGAAAATCCTGGTACTGGGCATGGAGATTGTTGTACAGGGGCATGAAAAATTCCGGAAAATGCTCGAAAAGCAGGCGCGCAATCGCGGCGCCCGCCAGCCCGCAGGCGATGCGAAGGAACCAGTCCACGGCGCGCAACCGGCGTTCGGAACCGCACCACGCCAACATGCACGCGCCAATGCCCGCCCACGGGACTCCCGCGATGAACAGCCAGACAAACCCGTACACGGGCGATATGGGCGCGAAAATGCCTTTGGACGCATCGAGTTGAAGATGGCCCTCGAAAAAACTCGGCCATTGCATCCAGCCGCGCCCGCCGGAAAAACCGATCCCGAACGCAAGCGCCAACACGATCCACCCCGACGTATAACGGCGCGATTGGAGGCCGGACGGCTCTCGGGAGATGAACCACCACGCGGCGCCCCACGTCACGCCGGCGAAGATGCACCCGTTGGCGGCGCCGTAACCGGAACTTCCCCGGACCGCCCATGTCATGCCGCCCAGCGCCGCGAACAACAGCACCGGCAGCGCCAAATCGTGCGCCCAATCCCGCGGTTGGCCCTTGCCCATTTTTTCCTCCCGATGCGACACGATTTGTGTATTACATGCCGACACGCATTTTCACGGTCACACGGGGCGCCGATTAGTCCCGCCAGCCGGGAACGGAGTCGTCGAGCGTCAGTGTCCGAAAGTTCTTGAACCGGTGGAAGGTCAGGAAATTGGCATCGTGCATGTTGTGCGCGCCGCCGAGGCCGTCATCGAACGCCGTGCGACACACGGCAATGATGTCGCCGCTCTCGAATAACCAGTCCACATACTGAAATCCGTGCTTTTCGACATCCGGGTGATAAAGCAGCACGCACTGGATGGTCCATGCGCGCAGATCCGGCGAACTGGCCAGCGCCAGCGTGTTGCGCGTGCTGGCGGGACGGCCCGCTTGGTGCTTTTCGGGGATGTAATTCACGAGCGACCAATATTTTTTCGTTTGGGGATCCCACCGTATGGCGAACTTTTTCGATCCGCCGGGAAACGGGATGAAATCCTTGTCCGGATCGAAGGAAGCCTTCCGGCCCTTGGCGCTCACGCGGACGATGGCCGCGTGCTCCGTTTTCATTTTCGGCGTGATGTCCACGCGAAGGATATCCACAATATCCCCCTTGGGTGTGACGACCGCGTTGCCTTCGAGCCACGCGTTGAAGGCGCCGCCCAGCCATTCCGGATTGCGCGCGAGACAATTGCTGAACCGCCACGACTTGGCCTTGAGCAGATCGGCCTCCGTTTTTACGGACATCATCAACGCGCGGAAACGATGCCCCCATTTGTCGCCGCCCGCGGCGTCCTCCATCCCGCGCCAGAGCCGGCCCTTGTGCTCGATGACCGGCATCGGCGCGCAATGATACTCGCCTTGGGCGATCAGGCCCGAATCGGCGTCCCGGGGCACGGTCCACGTCGCGCCGCCGTCATCCGAACGGCGAATGAGAATGTTGCCGTATTCCCTGTGCGTGCCGAGCAGGTACAACGCGCCCCGATGCACGAACAGCGACGACCAGAACGCGCCCTCGATGCGCGCGGTCTCGCGCCAAGTCAGGCCCTTGTCGTCCGAACGGAAGATGTGCGAGACGGCGTTGGAATGGTACTGCGATTTCGGGCCGAACTCGTCGTGCGACGCCACATACGCGCCGTCCGCCAATACCGCCAGGGCCGGCGAGCCGACATACCGCTGTTCGGAGGCGGGGATATGATTGATGACCACGCCGGGAACCAGCGAAAAATCCGGTTTGTCTCCGGACGCCGATAGACCCGCGAGCACAATTGCCAACAACATTTTACTGCCTTTCTTCGGGGTTGCCCGCGCACGGTTCCCTGCGGTTATTCCGCGCGCACCACGCGGCAGCCGAACACGCCGCCGGCCATCATGCCGGGATGCGCCTGAAACGTCACGCGCGCGTTCCCTTTGTCCTTGGTCAGTTCCGACGGAATCGGATATGTGATATCCACGAATTCGCCCGGTTTGAGGTTGTCGAGTTTCTGCGTGGCGATTTTCGCTCCGTCCACAAGAAGATCGAATTCACGTGGGCCGGCGTCGCTGCCCCAGTACGTGACGATCAGCGCGATGGGCGCGTCCGGCGCCGTTTTCAACGTGAACGCGAACCGTCCGCCGTCCGCCGCGTCGCGCCATTTACGCCCCAGATGCTCACCGCACCGCGTATTTTCGCCGTCCATGGCGTGATCGCGTTCGGGTTGCATCTCGCCGGGCTGAACGAAATCAATCGTCCGGGCTTCGAGCGCCTTCCGGCGTTCCTCTTCCGCGCGATACTCGTCTTGCCTCTTTTTCCATTCTTCCTCGGTAAAAAAGTCCCAATAAACGGCGTGGCGCACGTGGTGCGTGCGGAAGAACGGGATCATGCGCACGTCGCCCGGCCGGCCCACGCCGGACGTTTCAAAGACCAACCGTTCGCCCGCGACGGGCTTCAGCCATTCGGCAACGGGGCGGTTCCCCGTCACCAGCACAGGCGCGATGGGCATCGGAGCAGCCGGATCGCCCAGTTGTCCCGCCAGCACGATAGGACCGTACAAAATCGCCGCGCGCCTGGGATTGTCGGGCATCGCCTCGATGCGCAGCGCCATCGAACATCCGATTTCGATCATGTCGCCGGTTCCCCACACGCGCTTGACCGGAATGAAACGGCCCGGCGGCCCGGCGGCACGGATCTCGTTGCCGTTGACCGAAACGCGCATGCGATCCGCCCATGCCGGATGGCGCAGATAGAAGGTCAAATCGAGCGGGTTCTTGCAGGCCAGGCGGAGGCGCGAGACGGGTTCGTCCGGAAACCGGGTTTCCTGCCGGAGCGTCAACCCCTTTTCCTCCCATTTGAGTTCCGATGCGATGAACAAATTCACATAGACGCCCGCCTCGTCGTGGAAATAGATGGCGTCGCCGTACTGCGCATGGTTTTCCATGCCCGTTCCAATGCAACAGGTAAACAGGTCGAACTGCGGCTGAAACACCTTTTCCATGCCGGGGGCCATTCCGACGTAGTAGGTAACGCCTCCGGCGACGGGATCCTGCGAGGCGAGGATGTGGTTGAACAGCGCCCGTTCGTAATAATCGGCGCGTTCCGGGGCGGCATCCCACATGAACAGGCGCCGGGTCAGTTTGAGCATGTTGTAGGTGTTGCAGGTTTCCGCCGTGTTCTTGCTCAGCCGGTTCGCGAGCAGGCCCGGTTCGCCGAAATGTTCTTGGTCGCTGTTGCCGCCGATGACGTAGGTATGATGGGCGACCACGGTCTTCCAGAAGAATTCGGCCACGTCGTGGAAGTATTTGTCGCCCGTCAATTCATATTGCCTTGCGGCGCCGGTCATCTTCGGGATTTGGGTGTTGGCGTGGCGTCCGTTCAATTCGTCTTTTCCCGCCGCCAGCGGGTCCATCACGGCCCGATGGTTGAATCGCCTCGCCAGCGCAAGATGATTCGGGTCGCCGGTGATGGCGTACACGTCGGCCGCCACCTCGTTCATTCCCCCGTGTTCGCAGTCGAGCATGCGCTGATCGAGTTCGTCGCTGAGACCGCAGGTTGTCGCAAACGCCCAGTCCGCCAAGCCAACCAGCACATTCCGCGCGCGCGAACAGCCGGCGATCTGGTACGCGTCGCGCAGCCCGGCCATCAGTTTGTGCATCGTGTACCACGGCACCCAGCATCCGTTGAGATCGAACCCTTTCGAGCGAATGTCGCCGCGGGCGATTTCCGCGAAAATACGTTTGCCTTCGGGAATGGCCGCCACATACCCGTTCCCGTTGGCAATCTGGCACGCCGCCAATTCGTCCACGATGTACGACACGCGATCGTAAAAGTGAATGTCGCCGGTCGCGGCGTACATCTTCGCGCACGCGGACAAATAATGGCCGAGGGTGTGCCCGGCCACGCCCTGTTCCTCCCAGCCGCCGTACCGCTGCGCCTTCGGACGCAGCCCCGCGTCTTCGCGAAACCCCGCCAGCAGGCGATCCGCCTCGAGTTTCAGCAGGTAGTCCGCATCGCGCAACATCGCGTCACGAAACGGACCGTCAAGCAGCCGGACATTCTTGGGCTCGAACGCCTCCGCCTTCATCGCCACCGGGTCCGCCGCCGCGCACACCGCGGCCGATAGGATGGATACCATGATTGCGACTCCGCTCACGGGCTTCATGACGCCATCGCGCTCCTCGCCTGCATTTTGCCGCAAGCAACCGCACCATGTCGAATTTGTCAACCCAACCATCCGCGACCGTTTCGCGCCTTACCGGCCGAGACTTCCGGGACCGTATCGAAGCGTCTCGAAGATTTCGCCGGACGGCTCTTCGCGGGCGACAACGAGGAGTTCGTTCGGCTCGGTCTGGATCGTCCAGCCCGTTTCGGTGCGTTCAAGCGGGACTGGAGCGACCACACGGCCCATGCCCTCTCGCCATTCGACCATCCACGCGCGGAGATCCGCCGCCGAACTGCTCCACGAAAGGGGGCCTGGGTGCGTGGAGGCCATGGCCATGCACACACTTTCCCCAAGCGGTTTCCGGTCGAGGCTGAATATCATCCATGCGCCGGCCCCGTCCACGAACGTGCCGTCGCCCGCCGTCAACACACCGGCGCCCGTGGCAAGCATGATGCGATCGTCCCGGTTGCAATGGACGATCGCAGGCAGGGCCGCGCGCGGCTGAAGCGTCAGCGGGACGCGCTTCATGCCGGGAAGATGCGTTTCCACGCGCGCATCGGGTCCGATGGGACCGCGGGGGAAGAAGGCCATCGGACCGTTCTCCTGCATGACGCGCCACTGGCCGCCCGTTGTATGAAGCGGCATTGCGCCATGGGGAAGGATGTGGCCCATAAGGCCCAGATACCCGTTAGCCGCCGGATCGCCGGTCAACGCAACGTCTGTCACGAAAGAGTCTTTGCCGGGCAGCGTTTCCCACGGTTCCGGCGACCAATAGAGGCGGCCCTTTCCGCGCGTGAACGAATAAATGGCGGACGGGGCTGGTTGTGAGAGTTTATCGGGCAGGCCCTCGACAATCGGAAACGGCAGGCCGGAGGCGTGCGTTTCTTCTCGCAGAAATTTGACGCCAAAGGCCTTTTCAAGACGCGTCGGATCGCGCGCGCCCTGCGCGGTGATTGCCGGATCGCCCGACACGTAGACGTTCGCGCCGCGCTCGGCGGCTTCGAGCAACGCGGCAAAGGAAGCGTCGTCGAGCGCATAAGCGAGCGGCATGACGATCGCCTCGGGCGGCGTTGCGGCCATGCCGACGAGATTCGCTTCGTTCGCGACGTCGAAGTTCACATTGCTTGCCAGCAAGCATTCAATAACGTTCATGAGCGACGCATGCGCCATCGCCTCCGGCGCGCCCAGCCGCCATGTATCGGGCAACACGAGCACGGTTTCCGAAAGCGGATAATGAAGTTCGATCTGCGACGCAAGCATCCGCAGGTTGCGGTACAGTTTGAGGACGGGTTTCGGGCGCAACGGATTCGCGTACGCCATGCCCCACGGGAACACACGATCGGGGTCGTCGCTCCAGCACCAGTTCTGAATCTTACTGACGCCCATGCCCAGCGCCGCATGCACGACCCACCAGAACAACTCGTTGCGTTCCTCGTCGGTGCGTTGGATGTGATAGTCGCGCCCGCCGCGTTCGGGCGCCCATGCGTCGTGTGTCTTGACGCCGAACTCGCCGATGTTGCAGCCGTGTCCCGTACGGCGCATATCATTCCACTTGATCGTGGCCATCAGCCGCGCCGTGTCGCGTTTCGGTTCGTCGAAATAGCCGAAGTTGGCCACGTCCATGTCGCCGACCGTGAGGCGAAGGTCTATCCCGTTGAACGGCCGCTGATAGTACTCGCTCGTGATGGGATGCGTTTGATCCTCCAAGCGGATCGCCCCGCATAACGCGCCGATCCAGCGTTTCATCAATTCCGTTTTGAACAGGGCCACATCGCGCGCGTGTACGTCGTACCACGTCTGCGCCGGCCAATCGGCGACGGGGATATCGCCCAGTGATCCGGTTGGCGGCGGATTCCATGCGGCGCGCAAGGCATCGTCGTTCCCATATCGCGCGCGCAGGAAATCGTTCCACAAACGCCGGATGTCCGGGATGTCCTTCAATTTCAACTGGAAATCGCCGTTGAGGTAGTAGATCAAGCCCGGCGTGCCCTTGAACCGCCGGGCGAAATGGCGGCACATTTCGGACTGTTGCCGCAATTCCTCGTCGCTTGTCACAACATCCTGCCCGATAAGCAGCCCCGCCATATAAACAAGCCCGGTCTGTTGCGCAAGGCGGATATAATCGTCCAATTGTTTTTCAAACACATCCGTGAACACGTAGTTCGCCGGCGCAAATTGGAGATTTTCGAACATGTGCAGGCCATAATCGCGCATGCCGTCCATGTCGGCACGCCACGTTTGCGGCGAATGGGACGACGACAGAAACACGTTGCAGTAGGCGTCCGTGCCGAAAAGGCAGGCCCGCCGCAATTGCCCGCCCGCCTCCAACGTGAAGCCGTTGTCCACGAAACGCACCCGGGGCGCTTCTTCGGACGGACGGTTCTCTGGAATGGGCGCATCGGCTTTCAACATTGAATCCGTTACGCCCGTTTTCAGGAGAGCAATGACCTTGTCGAGCCATTGACGGCCCTCGCCGCCGCTGAAAAGGTCGCGGTTGGTTACGCCAAAGAGTGCCCACACGGAATGTTTGTAAGGCGCGGCGGTATGGAAAACGATCGCGCCCGGGACGCCGGAGAAGCGGTCGTATTCGTCGCGGGCTTCGATGATCGGAATCCATCGCGCCGTGCCGTTGAGTTGGGCCGTGGCCTCGAAACCTTCCACACGCCCCAAAATACGGCCATCCGACGCCAAGGGGCCGTCAGGGGCGAACACGAGCGATTCACCGGCGAATTTCTGGTCGGGGCTGAACAGCATGAGTTGGCGCGGATCGAGGACAAGGCCGTCTTCCGGCCTGCCGTAATGTGCGTTGATGAGTGTTTCAGGCGGCAGCGCCGCGCACGTGGCCTCGTCAATCCAGAGCGTTCCCACGCCTTGATAAAAGCCCGCGCGCAGGACGGTCTTTGCGGTATGGACCGCGATGGTCACGGACGTTTCGCGGCGCGTCCAATCCGTTGCGGCGCGGATTTGCGCGAAATCAATGAACTTCACAAGGCCGCCCTGTGCGTCGTACTCGTACACAGCGAGAAAGGCGAATCCCGGCCCTTGGACCGCGCTGGTTTTCGCGTGCGCGCCGATGAGGTAAGTCTGCCCGGGCTGGACGTCGATCGGCGTTTCCCACGCCACGCCATGCCCAAGCCCCTCGTTGCTGATCTGTCCGCAGGATTGGCCGGTCGGCGCGCCTTCGGCGACGACCGAGCATGCTTGGGGCGATCCGGTTTTCCAATGATCCGCGCCGCTTTCAAACCCGCCGTTTGGAATCCGCGCGGTTTCCGGGGCACGCGCCCGTTCGCGCTGTTTGAGCCAGTCGTCGCGGCTCGACACCCATTGCCCGTCGCGTTTCACCCACAACGCATCGAACGCGTATCCGCCGGTGCAGAACAGGTCGCCGCCCTTTTCGAGAAACGCCAGCAGCGAATCCCTCGCCGCTGCCGGAAACGATGCGCCGGTCGGCACAATCAGCAGATCGAAGGACTCCGCATTGAATGTGGCCGCGTCGGCCAGTTGGTCCGCGTCGAGACTCGTCAACGGGATGCCCTGCGATTGCAGCACGTCCCGGAACGTCCGCGCCGGCGTGGGAAAGCCGGCCACGGGCAAGGACGGCTCCTCAAGGATCGCGGCACGGTAATCCGTCCCGGCGGAGGCGGCGGCAAAGACCAGCATCCCAAGGAAAACGGCAAATGGACGATACAAACGCCGTGGGCGAGACGGACCCGCGAAATGCTTCATTTTCCGCATGGACTCCACTGAATCCACCATGTCCACCTCGTCCACGGCATGGAGTAAAAAAGGCCTCTGGCCGGGGAATTTGGTTCCTACGCGCCAAGCATCATCGTTGCCGCCGCGCGCTTCGCCGCAACAGCGCCCATCCCGCCGCGAGAAGCGCCGGAACGACAGGCCATGCCGCAACCGGCACGCTCAATCCGACCCAGAATCCGGTGACGGAATTGATGGCGGGCGCAAGATGGCCTTCGCCGTCGTCGGCGGTGCCGGCTGCAACCCGGATCGTAAGCCGTCCGTCTCCCGTGATGTCGGAAATCGTGATGGTCCGCGTCACATTGCCGGAACCGGTCACGAAAACCGTGCCCGTGGCGGTGCCGTCGGCGACGAGCGTCACGTCGGCGGGCGACAGGGTGATATTGGCCGCGCCGGTGTACGTGACGGTATACGAAACCGGCCCCGCGACGGTTTGATCCGTGGACGGCGGACTGATGCTCACCGAAATCTGGACCGGCGTACCGACGGAAAACGTCATTGTTGCGCCGGAGGCGCCGATGCCCGTCAGGGCGACGTTGCTCGCCGTCCCGCTCTTGAGATTGCTGTTCGGCGTCGAGGAGGCATTGAACGTGGCGTTGTTGCCGGAGCGGAACAGATCCGTGTCCTGACCTTGGTTTTGGTTGTTCAGCAGATGGTTCATGCCATCGGCCTCCTCGAGCGCGATGCCGAAATCCGTCGGACTCTGGTTGACGGCATTGGTTCGCCGGATATTGTCGTCAACCAGGATCGTACCGTCGCAATGGAAAATCGCCAATCCGCCCTGCGTGCCGGGCAATCCGGCGTCGTAACCCGTCTGCTGGCGGTTCTCGACGATGAAAAATTCCTGGCTGCCGGGCACATTGATGCGAAGCACGGCGTTGCTGCCGTTCGCCGCATCGAGGCTGGCCGTCTGGTTGCCCGGCGCGGTCATCGTGGTCACGTCCGCCCACCCCAACCAACTTTTGAGAAATCCGTCCACATGGACGGGCAAGTCGCCCGAACTGCCGCCCCAGCTTCCGCTGGCCATGAGACTGAACATGCCCAGTCCCGCCCAGTTGCCGCCGCTGCCGCTGCCGTCCGCGTCGTAAAGGTCCGGAAGCCCGATGTCGTGGCCCAGTTCGTGCGTCATCGGGCCCATCTTCGCCATTTGCGAGCCGTTGAATTCCGACCCGCAATAGCAGTACCCGACTATGTTTTTACCGTCCGAATCGCTGCCAATCGTCAGGCCGCTCAGCCGCGGCGTCCGCCACATTTCGTGCGCCCATGCGCGCGGGACCGCGCTCTGGTAATACGAGGTCTCGTCGCCCGCCTGATAAATCAGGATATGCAGTTCGTTCGGTTCGATCGTGCCGCTCGAATCGGTGTCGAACGGGGCAAAATTGATATAGGCGTTGGCGGCCTTGATCGCCTGCACGGCAATCGCTTCCGAATTGCCCGACTGAATATCCGAAGAGGAACTCAGCCCGGACACCGTGATCGGGCCTATGACTCCGTCGTTCGCCGTGCCGTGGCTTTCCTCCGCCGGGGCGATTGTGAAAAGGCCGTTGGAAACCTGCGTGTAGTACGCGGCCATATCCGTGAGCCGCTGGCTCCACAGCGCGGCGGAGGGATAGGCGAACGCGGCGCCGCCCGCGGCGTTTTCGATGAGGAGTATCACGGCCTTGTGCGTGCCCGAAATCGGCGGGGACGGGGGAACCGTTCCCTTCGCGGCGGCGTCGGCCCATGCCTTCTCGATTTTGTCGAACATAATGCCGTTTGGCGGGCTTCCGCCAAAGGGGGGAATCGTCCCGTCCGCGCCGATGCACGCCCATGCGGCGCCGCCCGTCAGCGCCAGGATTGCCAGCGCCGCCATGCAACAAAACAGGCATATTCGATGGATAGTGCGGAAATACATAAGAAGTCCTCCTTGCTTCCGTCCGCGCACGGACGGCAAGTTTGCACTGCGCCATTGCACCGTTATTGAAACCTGCCGTACATACTGTACACCACAGGGCGGCCAATGGGAAAGAAAAATTTTGCCTTGCGGGCCGCTGTTTTGCGCCGGTATGATAACCCCCCGGAAGGAAAGGGAACATTCCATGAATCAATCCATGAACACGGCCGACATCCGCGAAGTCGTCGCGCGGGTCGTCGCGCAGACGCCGGTAACCGATCTCCATACGCATCTTTACGCGCCCGCGTTCGGTCCGCTGCTCTTGTGGGGCATTGACGAGATGCTGACGTACCACTATCTCGCCGCGGAAGTCCTTCGCGTGTCGGACATGCCGTACGAGGCGTATTGGGCGCTCCCGAAGAAGCAGCAGGCCGAATTGATCTGGCGCGAGTTGTTCATTGAACGATCACCGATGAGCGAGGCGTGCCGGGGCGTGCTGACGGCCCTCGACCGGCTGGGCCTCGATATGACCGAGCGCGACCTGAACACGCATCGCGACTATTTCATGGACAGGCGGCCCGAAGATCATGTGGATACCGTGCTGAAGACCGCGAATCTCAAGTGCGTGGTCATGACCAACGACCCGTTCGATCCGCTTGAACGGCCCGTGTGGATGAACGGGTTCGCCGGCGACAAGCGTTTCCACGCCGCGCTGCGCCTCGATGCGCTGCTCAACGACTGGGGCCGCGCCTGTGCGACGATGCGCGAATGGGGCTACGACACGGAGCCGGGCTTGGGCTCGAAGACCGTCGCCGAAATCCGCCGGTTGCTCGACGAGTGGACGCAGCGGATGGGCGCGCTGTATATGGCCGCGTCGTTTCCGCCGGATTTCGCGTTTCCAGACGATTCGCCGCGCGGGCGAATCATCGAATCGTGCGTGCTTCCGGCAGGCCGCGACAACGGCGTGCCGTTCGCGATGATGATCGGCGTCAAACGCAACGTGAATCCGGCCTTGAAACTGGCGGCGGACGGCGTGGGCCTTTCGGACGTGGACGCGGTGGCGCGGATCTGCGCGCAGTACCCGGACAACCGGTTCATGGCGACGATGCTGGCCCGCGAAAACCAGCACGAGTTGTGCGTCACGGCGCGCAAGTTCCGCAACCTGATGCCGTTCGGATGCTGGTGGTTCCTGAACAATCCCAGCCTAATCGAGGAAATGACGCGCATGCGCATGGAACTGCTTGGCTTGGGTTTCGTGCCGCAGCATTCCGACGCGCGCGTGCTCGATCAGGTCATCTACAAATGGGAGCACAGCCGCGCGATTATCGCGAAAGTCCTCGCCGACAAGTACGCCGATTTAATCGCGACGGGCTGGTCAATTGAAGAAAACGAGATCGCCCGCGACGCGGCCCGGCTGCTCGACGGCAATTTCTGGAATTTCCTGGGACGCAACTGAGGAGTTTGCATGTATACCGTTGTGCGCACCATCACGCTGCGCGACGCCGATGCGGCGGGCGTCCTGTTTTTTGCGCGCTACCTGTCGCTCGCGCACGACGCCTACGAGGAAATGATGGCGTCGCGCGGCATCCGTTTCGGCGACATGCTGCACGCGGGCACGTATATCCTGCCGGTCATCCGGACCGGCTGCGAATATCGCGTTCCGCTGAAAATCGGTGATGCCGTTGAAATCCGCGTGGCGATTGCCGAAATTCGCCGCCGATCGTACACCGTGGCGTATGAAATGATTGCGCCGGACGGGCGTCTGGCCGCCAAGTGCCACACCACCCATGTCGCCGTGGACAAGACGTCCCGTAAGTCCATTCCGCTGCCGGATGAACTGGCCGCCGCGCTCCGCGCGGAAGCTCATGGCGCAAAGCCCGCAACAACGAGGGACGGACGGCATGGATGAATGGGACATTATGGACATCGCTTTAACACAATGATCTTTCTCTTTGTCATGTCCATCCCGGCCTTAATGTCCATATCGTCTCTCGAAATCTTGTAAATTTAGCGATCAGTCGAAAGCGTAGCGCCGAATTCCGATTCGGCTGAGCCGCCAATGCCCGTACCGAATCGGAATTCGGCGTTACAGGCCGTTGTGCTGAATCTGCTCACGCGATCCGAGCAATAGATGGTCTCAACCTCTGGATATCACATGACCTATTTGCCGCCGACAGAATCCCGTTGGGCGGGCGCGCGCGAAGTGATGGGAATGTCCGGTCCGATCATCCTCGGATCGCTTTCGTACACGCTCATGCAGTTTGTGGATCAGGTCATCGTGTCTCGGCTTGGCCTAAACGAATTGGCCGCGATGGGTTCTGCGGGCGTGTGGTCGTATGTGCTCGGATGCCTGCTGTTCGGAATCGTCGGATGTGTCAGCACTTTCGTGTCGCAATGCTATGGGCGCGGCGACAAGGAAAATTGCGCCCGCTACACCTGGCAAGGCATCTATTTGTCATTGCTGGCGGCCGCCATGGCCGTGGCGCTGTGGCCGCTGTCCGGGCCGCTTTTCCGCGCGATGCACCACAGCCCCGAAGTCACGGAACTGGAGTTGACGTTTTTCCGCATCCGGTTGTTCGGCTACCTTCCGATGGCGTGGGCGACGGCGCTGGCGTCATTCTTCCAAGGCATCGGCCGCCCCGGCGTGCCGATGTACGCGGCCATTGCCGCCAATGTCGTGAATCTCGTGCTGAACTACGGCCTGGTATTCGGCCGTTTCGGGCTGCCCCGGCTCGAAATCGCCGGATCGGCCACGGCCACCGTGCTTGCCATGACCTTCCAGGCCGTCCTGTTGCAAGCCTTGTTCATGAGCGGGCGCGTCCATGCACCATACGGCAGCCGCCGCGTTTGGCGATTCGATATTGTCCGCGCGCGCGAGTTGTGCCGCATCGGATTCTTCGCCGGCCTGACGATTTTCATGGATGTCGCCAACTGGGCCATCTTCACGAGTTTCATCGTCGGCCATTTCGGCGCCGTGTCGCTCGCGGCCCACAACGCGGCCATCGCGTTCATGCACCTCTGCTTCATGCCGGCCCTCGGCATCAACCAAGGCATCGCGGCCATCGTGGGCATGTACGTCGGACGCGGACAGCACGACACCGCCGCATCGCGCACCTACACCGCCATGCGGATCGCCGGCGTGTACATGTTTCTTCTGGGACTGGTATTCGCCTTCTTCGGAAAGGGCCTCGTCGCCTTTTTCTTCACGCAGGATCCCGGCGTCGTCGTTCTCGGCCACAAACTGCTGATCCTCGCCGCGATTTTTCAGGCCTTCGACGCCATCAATATCGTGGCGCTCGGCGCGTTGCGCGGCGCAGGCGACACGCGCCATGTCTTCTATCTGACTCTTGCCTTCGCCTACGGATTCTTTCTGCCGCTGTCGCTGATCCTGGCGTTTCCGGCGGGATGGGGCGCGGTCGGCGCGTGGATCGGCGCAACGGCCTACATCATCGGCCTGAGCGGTCTTTTGTTCCGCCGTTTTCGGAGCGGCCGCTGGCGCGAAATGGACATCTTTTCCTCACGCGGATGAATCCATGCCGTTCGCTTGTCTTGCCCGCCGCCGGCGCCGTTGTTTCTGCTTGCGGATGCGCGCTTGTTCTTTCGATGCGGGGCTGGCGGAACCGAGCCGGACGGCCTCGACGAGTTCACAAAGGCGGCGGCGTGCATAAAAGCGGTTGAGCGACTGCGAGCGCGCCTGCTGCATTTTCACTTCGATGCCGGTCGGACGATGAACAAGCCGGACGCATGTGGCGCTCCGGTTGACTTTCTGGCCGCCCGGGCCGCCGGACGACATGAACGATTCGTCGAGATCTTCCTCGCGAAGCCCGCAGGCGTCCATGCGTTCCCGCAATTCCGCTTCCTTCCGTGGCGTCACGCCAAACCGAACCATGCCCGACAAGCCTCCGCGATGCCTCATGTCAGTTGATACTTACCACCCGTCGTTTTATTATACGGAAGCGGCCGATGCGAAATAGAGGCCGCGGGTTGTTTACGGTGGGAGGCATTGCCATGAAAAGTGTCGAATCAACGCGCAGAACTTTTTTGAAGACAACAGGGACAATGGCGGCGGGACTCGCCTTCGCGGGAAACGTATCCGCCCAAGGTTCCACCGAGAAACTGGCCATCCAAGGCGGGCCTAAAGCGGTGACCGTACCGGATTCGGACGCCGCCCGCTGGCCGCGATACGGCGAAGCGGAAGAACAGGCGGTCCTTGAACTCGTGCGGCGGCCGACCTACGATCCGATTGCGGGGCTTGAGGAAGATTGGAAAAGCCATTTCGGCGTGCCGTTCGCCAAGGCGCATTTCAACGGAACCAGTGCGCTGGCCTCGATGTTCTTTGCGCTGAACCTGCCGCCCGGCAGCGAGATCATGGTTCCGAGTTATACCTTTTTTGCGACCATCGTTCCGATGCGGCTGTTCGGGCTGGTTCCGGTATTCGTGGATATCAACCCGCAGACACTCAACCTCGACCTGAACGATGCCAAGAAACGGTTGACGAAGGACACGAAGGCCATCCTGCCGGTCCATTGGATCGGCCTTCCGGCGGATATGGACGAGATCAACGACTGGGCCCATGAAAAGGGATTGATCGTTCTCGAAGACAGCGCGCATGCACACGGCGCGAAACTCAAGGGCAAGTACACGGGATCGTGGAGCCGGATGGCCATCTACAGTTTTCAGGCCACAAAACCCTTGCCGTCCATCGAAGGCGGATTGGGCGTCTACCAGAACCGCGAGGATTTCGAGCGGGCCACTGCGTTCGGCAATTACGACATGCCGGGCATCCCCGCCGACAGCCCGTACATGAAATACAAAGGTTCGGGGCTCGGATTGAAATTCCGCATGCACCCCTTCGCGGCGGCGCTCGCGCGATGCCAACTCAAGGGTCTCGAAGAACGCAACGAGGCCGGAGCGAAGCAGGTGCGCCAACTCAACGACGCCCTCCTGCAACTCCCCGGATTGTCCGAGCAAACCAGCGGACGCAAGGACGTACAGCGGCTCTACTATTCGTGGAACATGCTGTTCATTGATGAGGCGAAGGCGGGCATGACGCGCGAGGCGGCCGTCAAGGCGCTTGCCGCCGAGGGCGTGCGCGCCAGCGCGCTGAGTTACACGCTCCAGCACAAACTGGCGATCTATGCCGAGGATGAATGGTGGCATCACAAGCCGGTGATTCCGGAATTGCCCGGATCGGAAAAGGCCAACGCGACCGCGCTGGCGCTGCCGTATTTCACGACCGAAGTCCCTGAACTCGTCGAACAGTATGTGAAGGCGTTTGAAAAGGTCTGGGCGCACCGGAAGGAGCTCGCGTGATCTGTACTCCCATGTAGTTTGTGCTCGCGTTCGCGTTCATGCTCGTGCGCGTAATCGAAAACCGTATCCGCGAATGGCATCGAGCACAAGATGAAGAAAACGGAGGATCGAGGAAATGAAATCATTGGCTACTCTAAGCATAATTATGCCAGCTCTTCTTGCCGTTTTTGTCGCAAACGCCGCGGACGATGCCCCCGCGTGGCCGCTCGCGTGCCGAACGGCAAGTTACGGCAAGTACGAGGCCGCGGCATTGAGCCACATGTCATCCATCGGCCTGAATTACGTGTTCATTCCCGTGCCCGCGGCGGATCAGGTCGAGGCTACGATCCAGAAACTCAAAGACGCCAAACTGACGCCGCTGGTTGTTCGCGGCAACACAGACCTGTCGAAGGAAGCGTGCGTGGATGAACTGGGCGCGCAGGCGGCCATTTGCGGGAAGATGGGCGTCAAGTACATGTTTCTCAGCGCGAAATGCAACGGCGCGGAGAAATCCGTCGTTTACGAGCGCCTGCGCCGTGCGGGCGACGCCGCACAAAAACACGGCGTCATCATCTCGCTCGAAACACATCCGGAACTCTGCACGAACGGCGATGTCCAGCTCGAAACCATGAAGGCGATCAATCACCCGAATGTCCGCATCAACTTCGACACGGCGAACATCACGTTTTACAACAAGGACACAACGGCCGTGGCCGAGTTGAAGAAGATCATTGACTATGTCGCGACGGTTGAAATCAAGGACCACAACGCCGAGTTCGAGTCGTGGAATTTTCCGGCCCTCGGCACCGGCAAGGTGGACTTTCCCGCCATCTTCAAGATTCTCAAGGAGCACCAATACGCCGGCCCCGTAACGATCGAATTCGAGGGCGTCAAGGGCGTCGAATTGACTGAAGAGCAAACAAAACAGGCCATCGCGGATTCGGTGGCGTACGTGAAATCCATCGCCGCGTTCAAATAGCACCCGAATGCCGACATGCTTCATGGATTGGACAATAAGTACTTCGTACACGACTTGCGGCGTTCTTGTCGCGCTCGTAATCGAAAGTGAATGAAATCGGCGAAATTGCTGAAGAGAAGGAATGACGATGTCTTTGAAGCGCCTTGGTTTTCGCGGATTTGGGACAAAGCAAATCCTGATTACGATTAGGAGCACGAGCACGAGATCTGAGACCGCGGGCATTGCAACGTCAGATATGAAGCGGGGGAAAGCATGACTTCACAAGGATATAGTCACCTGAGCGGCCCTGATTACGTCATGCTGGGCGGATATTTTGTCATCATGCTCGGCATCGGCCTGTACTTCTACCGGCACATGCGCGGCATGAAGGATTACTTCACGGGCGCGAACAAGATCCCGTGGTGGCTGAGCGGCGTGTCGTTCTACATGACGAGTTTCAGCGTGGCCGCATTCGTGTTCTATCCATCGCTGTGTTACCGGCACGGCTGGGTCGGCGTGACGTTGCTGTGGGTGGCCGTACCCGCCGCGTTGTTCAGCGCGGGCCTGTTTGCGGCACGTTGGCGGCGCGCACGGATTGACAGCCCTGTCGAATACCTCGAAACACGCTACGGGCCCGTGTTGCGGCAACTGTTCGCGTGGCAGGGCGTACCGGTCAAGATCATTGACGACGGGATCAAACTGTACGCCACAGGCAAGTTCATTTCGATTTGCGCGGGCATACCGATCAATTACAGCATTCTCGGCGCGGGCGGCGTCATGCTCCTCTACACGTTCATGGGAGGCGTCTGGGCGGTATCGGTCACGGACTTCGTGCAATTCGTCGTACTGGCGGCAGGCCTGCTGATTGTGTTGCCGTTATCCATTTCAAAAGCGGGCGGCCTCTCGAACATTTTCGAAAATTCGCCCGACGGCTTTTTCAACCTGACCTCGCCGGAATTCGGCTGGTCGTATGTGATTCCGCTCGTGTTGCTGTACAGCCTTGCATGGAGCAGCATCAACTGGTCGCTCATCCAGCGCTATTACTGCGTCCCGAACGAAAAGGACGCGCGGAAAGTCGGCGGACTGGTTGTGGCGTTGTACATCATCGGACCGCCGATGATGTTCTTCCCCGCCATCGCCGCGCGACAGTTCATCCCCACGCTCGCGGACGCCGGTGACATCTATCCGACACTGTGCGCGCAACTGCTGCCCGCGGGCATGCTCGGCCTCGCCCTCGCTGCGATGTTCTCGGCGACCATGTCAACATTGAGCGGCGACTACAATGTGTGCGCCAGCGTGCTCACCAACGATGTGTACCGCCGCCTGATTCGGCCCCGCGCCGCGGAACGCGAACTGGTGACCGTCGGGCGCGCAATGACGCTGATCATCGGCGTCATCGGACTCGGCGCGGCCTTCCTGATGGCCCGGGGAAAAGCCGAGGACTTGTTCCGCATCATGGTAACGCTGTTTGGCATCGCGACGGCCCCCGTCGCCATTCCGATGCTACTCGGTCTTCTTTCGCGCAAGATGACCAACACGGGTGCGGTGCTCGGATTTCTCGCGGGAATCGGCGTGGGACTTGGCCTTTTCTTCCTCTCGCGCATCAACCGTGAAGTCGCGTTCATGGGCTTGGCCTGGCATCCTAAGGCGTCTGAACTGGTCATCGGCGGCTTCGCGATCAAAATGGAGATTGTCATGTTCCTGGGCACGGCGCTGGTTACCTTCACCGTCATGGCTGCCGCCAGCCTGCTGAAACCGATGGCCTCCGCCGATCGCGGGCGCGTCGAAGCGTTCATGAAACGCCTCGAGGCGCCCATCGGCGCCCTTGAAGAGGACAAAGCCGCAATGGCACATGCGGGGAGCATCATGTCGCCCTTCCGGGTCGTGGGATTTTGCATCGTCGCCATCGGCCTGTTGATGCTGGGCGTGCTGCCGTGGGTCAAAGATCCCATGGCCTTTTGGCTTGACGCCGTGCTCGGTTTCGCGCTCATGGCCGCGGGATTCGTTGGAATTGGACGCGGTTATTGGAAAACCCTGCCGAAAGGGTAAAAGAACGATCCCCCCTGCCGGAATGGCCCAATCTTCGGTGTGTTTTACATGGAGTAACGGCCGTATCGCGCGCGTTTCACGCGGCGCTATACCCGAATCGTGCGCAAAAATTCCTCGGGCGCGACAATGCCGTTTTTGACCTTGAGCCGGCAGCGATCGGCCATCGTCTTCATCTTGGCCGTTTTGGCGATTTCCTCCACGGACTTGTCGAGATTGATCAGTTTGCGAATTTCAGGCGTCACTTCGAGAATTTCAAAGATGCCGGTCCGGCCCTTGCTTCCCATGTGATAACACATCTCGCATCCTTTTCCGCGGTACAGTTTCTTGGTGCTTTCCGGTAGCCCGATCTCTTTGAGCAACGTCTTGGGCGGTGTAAAGGATTCCTTGCAATTGGAGCATATCTTCCGCACAAGGCGCTGCCCGACGACCGCCGTGAGGGCACTGGCGATCAGGTACGAGGGAATGCCCATGTTTCGCAGGGTCGAAATGGCCTCCGGCGCGTCGTTCGTGTGCAGCGTGCTGAAGACGAGATGCCCCGTCATGGCGGCGCGGATGGCAATGCGGGCGGTGTCGGGATCGCGGATTTCGCCGACCAGCAGCACGTCTATGTCCTGGCGGAGCGCCGCGCGCAGCGTGTTCGCGAAGGTCAGATCGATGTCCGCGTCAATCTGCACTTGGTTGATCCCCGACAACTGGTACTCCACGGGATCTTCGAGCGTCACGATGCTGTCGGTCATGACGTTCTTCTGGTTCAGCGCCGCATACAAGGTCGTCGTCTTGCCGCTGCCGGTCGGTCCCGTGACCAGGATCATCCCGTAGGGCTGCTTGATCAAAGCCGTCAATTTGCGTTCGTCTTCCGAATCGAGCCCCAGATCCTTGATGCCCGCCAACACGGCGCTCTGGTCGAGCAGGCGGAGCACGACACGTTCGCCGAGATAAGTGGGGAGCGTCGCCACGCGGATGTCGTATTCCGAATCGGCGATTTCCATGCTGATGTGTCCGTCCTGCGGATGGCGCGTCTCGGTAATGTCCATGTCGGACATGATCTTGATGCGTGAAACCACCGCGTTTTGAACGTCCGCCGGAATGCTCATCACGTCGTGCAACACCCCGTCAATGCGGTATCGCACGCGCATCTCCGGTTCCTGCGGATCAAGATGCACATCCGTCGCCCCGGAATTTACCGCGCCCTCGATAATCGTCGTGACCAGTTTGATGACGGGGACACCGGAGGCTTCGCGGGCGATTTCTTCGAAACGGGCCTTGTCGGACGATTTTTGAGTTTCCATGGTCTTCGCTTCCTTTGACAGCGTTTCCTTGGGTTTGATTTCCTGGCCGGCGGCCGGCGCGGGCTGATGGGAGCGCCCAATGCGCAGTTTTGCCTCGTGATATCGTTTCGTGATCTCCGAGCGGAGATCGTCCGAACTGGTGAGAATGGGGTAGATCCGCTTGCCCAGCAGGACACCCACGCTCGCCAGGGCGTCGCGTGTTTGCGGATGCGGAATCAGCACGGTCAGTTTGTCGCCCTCCAGACGCACCGGAAGCATCGAATTGCGCCGCGCCATGTTTTCGGGCACGCATTCCAGCGCTTCGGGATCGCTCGGCGTCGCCGCCAGTTCGGCATATTCCAAACCGGACTGCTTCGCCAGCGCGCGGGTAATTGTCTCGCGCGTGACGGTGCCCTTTTCCAGCAGGATATTGCCCAACAGGCGGCCGTTGCGATTTTGCTCCGACAAGGCTTCGGCCAGTTGCTCTTGTGAAATGATCTTCATCGCCACAAGCGTGTCGCCGAGACGGCTATGTTCTTCCCGCACGGATTTCGGGTGAAATTCGCGCAGGAAGATCTCTTCCAGCATGCCGAAACTGGTTTTACGCATCTGCAAAAGCTGGCGATACCACGGCGTGCCGGTCGCCGCCTCGCGCTCGCGGGCCTCGACCAATTCCTCCCGCGTAATCACGTCGCGCTTGACGAGTTCTTCGCCGGCGCGCGCAACCTTTTCTTCCGTTGACATGGCGCCATCCTCCCAACGTGTCGGGCGCATTATACGATGCGCGGGCGGGAATGGCAATGGGCGGGCAGCGTATTCTTAGAAAGCGACGAGGCGCCTGAACGCGTTGAAGCGTTCGGCGATGTCGGAGGGGGTCATTTCGGCCAGACGGCCGGGGCCGAACGCCTCGCAGGCATACGATGCGACCACGCTGCCGTGGACAACCGCCTGCCGCAGCGTTTGCGGGTCCGTATTGCCGATTTGCGCGATATGGCCCATGAATCCGCCGGCAAACGTGTCGCCCGCGCCGGTCGGATCGATCACATCGCGCAGCGGGAACGCGGGCGCCGCGAAGATTCCATCGTCGTGGAAAAGCAGGCATCCGTGCTCGCCCTTCTTGATGACGACGATCCGCGGGCCGAGCGCGCGGACGGCCTCCGCGCCCAAAACGACGTTGTGTTCACCGGTCAGATCCCTGACCTCGGAATCGTTGATAATCAGACAGTCCACGCGGGCGAGAACCTTTCCGAGATCGTCGCGCGTCGTGTGAATCCACAGGTTCATGGTGTCGAGGGCGACGAAGGCGGCTTTCGCCTGTTCGAGCACTTCGAGTTGCAGGGCGGGGTGAATGTTGCCGAGGAACAGAAATTCGGCGTTGCGCGCCGTTTCCGGAAGTTTCGGATGAAATCCGGCAAAGACGTTGAGTTGCGTGTCGAGTGTATCGCGATGATTCACATCGTGGTGATAGCGGCCGGTCCAGCGAAACGTCTTGCCGGACGCCCTTTCGAGACCGGCCAGATCGATGCCCTTCCCCTGGAGCAATGCGACATGCTCGTCTGGAAAATCTTCTCCGACCACCCCGACCAGATGCACGCGGGTATAGTGTGACGCCGCGAGCGAAAAATACGTGGCTGCGCCGCCCAAGCCTTCCTCGTTTCGGCCCCACGGCGTATCCACGGTATCCAGCGCAATCGAACCCACAACGGTCAGACTCATGAATTCTTCCTTGTTTGACTGGTTTGAGCAGCATGGATGGACACGATGGACAGGCTCGACCGGCGTGCCCGCCCATCCTTTCGCTTTCAGCCTTCGGTGTCCGTTTCCGCGGCCATGCCAAGTTGATCCATTTTGTATTTCAATATTCTTCGCGTCGTGCCGAGCAGTTCGGCGGCGCGGGATTGCACGCCGTTGGCGCGTTCGAGGGCGCGCCCGATTAGGCGGCGCTCAAGCCGGGCGACGGCCTCGTCCAGCGGGAGACCATCGAAATCGGCCACGTCGGCGGCCGGTGTGACGGGCGCGCCCGCCAGCATGCCTTCCAAACAATCGCGCCCGATCGTTTTGCGTGCACGGTTGCAGACCAGTATCCGCTCCACGGTGTTTTCGAGTTCGCGCACATTCCCCGGCCACGAATAGGCCTGGAGCGCGGCCATGGCGTCCGGCGCGAATTCGACGGCCTTTGCGTCAATGCGCGGCGCATGCTTGGCGAGGAAATGCGCGGCCAGTCTTGGAATGTCTTCGCGGCGGCGACGCAGCGGCGGCATTTCGATGGGAATGACATTGATGCGATAGTAGAGATCTTGGCGGAAAAGCCCCTGCGCGATAGCCTCGGGCAACACGCGGTTGGTCGCGCAGACAAAGCGTACGTCCACTTCGATGGATTTCGAACTGCCGACGGGATAAAAGCAGCCGTCCTGCAGCACGCGCAACAATTTTCCCTGCGCTTCCAGGGGCATTTCCCCGATTTCGTCGAGAAAAAGGGTGCCGCCGTCCGCGGCGCGCATTTTGCCCTGCCGCTTTTCGGTGGCGCCGGTAAACGCGCCTTTTTCGTGGCCGAACAATTCGCTTTCAACGAGATTCGGCGGGATTGCACAGCAGGAAATCGGCACAAAGGTCTTCGAGGCTCGTTTGCTCCCGTAATGGATCGCGCGGGCGACGACATCCTTGCCGGTTCCGCTTTCGCCGGTAATCAGGACGGTGGAATCCACCTCCATGGCCTGGCGGGCGCGTTCGACCGCCTGAAGGAAAGCCGGAGCTTCCCCGATCAGCACATGGCCTGCCGCGCCGGCCTCGCGCAACGCGGCCAGTTCGAGTTCCTGGTGTCGTTCGGCCAGCAGGCGTTCGACGGCAAGCAGGACTTCCGTGACATTGAACGGCTTGATGACATATTCGCGCGCGCCAAGTTTCATGGCCGCCACGGCGGAATCCACGCTGCCCGTCCCGGTCACCACGATAACCGGAATATCCTCGCCGCGGCGTGCGAGTTCCTCGAGAAACGCGATGCCGCTCATCTGCGGCATGGTCAGATCAAGCAGGATCAGATCCGCGTGGCGTTGCTCCAAAAGCGACAACCCCTCCCGCCCATTTTCAGCCAGCAAAACGCGGTACTGATCCGACAACATTACGCGATAAGACTGCCGGACACCCGCCTCGTCGTCAATGGCCAGGATGGTATGCATGGGACTTACGCCAACCCCGGGCTAATGCCGTTTGGATTCATTGGCAAGGGGGAAAAACAGGGGATAAAGGGCGAAAAGGCACAGGAAACCTTTCTTTCCTTCTGTCCCTTTTCAACCTTCATCCTTCATCCTTCATTTTTCAACTTGCATTCGCGGCCACGGGGATCGAAATCACAAAGGTGCTTCCCTTTTCCGAACTTTCGGCCAGATTGATATCCCCCGCGTGTTCCTGGGCGATGCGCGCGGCGGTTGCAAGGCCAAGGCCCATGCCATGCTCCTTTGTGCTGTAAAACGGCATGAAAATATTGGGCGCGTCGCCGGGAGGAATGCCGGTACCGGTGTCGTTGATGACGATCTGGCAGGCATCGTCCTTGCGGCGTGTCGCGACCTTCAAGGTGCCGCCGCCGGGCATGGCGTCCATCGAATTGCGCAATACCTGTTCGATGGCGTGCCGAAATTGTGAAACGTCAAGATCGGCTTCGGGACTGGTCGGTTCCCATTCCGCTTGGAGTTTGATGGCCCGTCGCGCCAGTTCGTCCTCAAAGGAATGCAGGACGGCGCGAACGGTTTCGTTCAAATTGACCCGGCGCAGGATCAACTCCGGTTTTCGTGCGAAATCGAAGAGCGTTTCGACCACGCTGTTGATCCGCTGGACTTCCTTCTGGACGACGGATGAAAAAGCGTCGCGAAAGTCTTCCGAATCGTATTTGCGCGGCAGAAGCTGTGCAAAGGTGTTGATGGCCACCATCGGATTCTTGATTTCCTGGGCGACACGGCCCGCAAGATGCTCCCAGAAGGGGCTGTAGGCGACTTCCCGGGCCTGCACAGTCGGCTCGGCCGCCTTCGAGAAGAGGACCACCACGCCGTCGGCGCCCATGGGCGCGACGTTCAATTGCAGGGTGCCGTTGACCGCGGGATCGTGGAAGGCATGGTTTACGCGGGGTTGGCCGTCGGACAAGGTCCGCAGAACGGCGTCGGCGAAACCGCTGCCGAGTTTCTGCACGCTGCGTCCGAGCACGTCCACCGCGCGCAACCGCAGGATGCTTTCGGCCTGCTGGTTCATCATCGCGACGGTCTTGTTCGCGGCCACGACCACCACACCCGCCGGGACATGGGCAAAAACGGTGTTGAGCCGATGGTGGCGGTGCGACGCATCCCGGTGCGACTGGGATCGCTCGAAGATGCCGGACGCGCAGCGGGCAAGCACCGTAAACAGTTCACGGTCTTCCATCGTGTATTCGGCGCCTGACGCCTTTTCGCCTATGGCCAGCGCCCCGCAGACACGTCCCGCGCAGACCAGCGGCACGGCGAACCGCGCGCCGAGAATTTGAAGTTCCTTGGCGGCCTCGGCGGCCCCGGCTTGCAGAAGACGGTCGAACAGGCAACCGTTCTCCTCCAGCCAGCGCATAATGCCGCTGCCGAAGCCAAGCAGCAACGATCCCGTCACTTGGGCGGAAAGCCCCTGGCTGGCCACCACGCGGACATGGCTGTTGGTTTCCAGGAGGACGGCGCTGCGCACCGTGTCGAAAATATCCACCAGCGCATCCGCGAGACTTTGCCCGAGACGTTTCGGATCATCGAGATAATTCGACGCGCGGCCCACCCAGCGCAAGGCCATCTGATGGCGTCCCACACCGGCTTCGCGCACGGGATCATGGTCAAAGGCCGGCAGCCGGTGCGGCCGGGATTCCCGCGCGGCCAGTGGAACGCGCGGACGCATGGCGCGGTCGAGGGCGGCGCGGAGGGCTTCGCACGAAAACGGTTTCGGCAGGCAGGCGCGCGCGCCGGCCAAAGTGTAATTGGCCAGTGTCTCCGAATCGCCGCGGCCGGACAAAACCAGCACGGCGGCCCATGGCGCGGCTTCAAGCACAACGCCAAGGGCTTGCGCGCCCAATCCGGGGCCGTCGTCTATCACGACTGCATCCACCTGCATCGTGTTCAGGCGGCGCACGGCCTTTTCCGCGCCGGCCTCGAACAGGATCAGGTCGGTTTCGGGCAAGGCGGCGCGCATGGCCTCGCAAATCGCCCGTTCATCCGCTATGACCAGTATGACATTCATGTCTGGAGTTCCAAAGGCTGCGTCGCGACCGCGCCCGGCAACAGCGGAAACGTCACCGTAAAAGACGTCCCCGCCCCCGGCGTGCTCGTTACGTCAATCTCCCCGCCATGTTCCAATACGATACCATGAACAACCGACAAACCCAAACCACAGCCCTCCGCCTTGGTGGTGAAAAAGGGCGTAAAAAGGTGCTCGACATGCTCCGGCAGGATGCCGGCGCCCGTATCCGACACCGTCACGCGGACACAGTCCGTTTCGAGAAACGACGTGTGGCCGTTGCCGCGCAACCGCGCGCGATCGAACCGGGCCTGAACGGCCAGGCATCCCTCGCCGGAGGCGCGCATCGCATCAATCGCGTTGAGGAAAAGGTTGAGAAAAACCTGGTGAAGCTGTTGTTCGTCGCCGTAAACGGACAGGGATTCTTCCGGAAAATCGGCACGCACCTCGATGCCGGCCTTGCGGGTCTGGTTCTCGACAAGCGCCAGTACGTGCTCGATAATCCGGCGAAGATCCTGGCGCGAAAAATCCACCGGCTTGGGCCGCGCGAAATTGAGCAGGCGGCTCACGATCGCGTCAATGCGCTCGACCTCGTGCGGCACGACTTCCGAAAAGGTCCGGCGGAAATCGGCATCGTCGAAGCGCGACGGCAGCAATTGCGTGAATGTCTTGATTGACACAAGCGGGTTCTTGACTTCGTGCGCCATGCCGGCCGCCAGCGTACCGATTGACGAGAGGCGATCCGCGCGCTTGACGTTTTGTTCGAGCCGCTTGATCTGGGTTTGGTTGTGAATCATGACCAAGGCGCCGTCGTGGCTTCCGCCAGGACCTTCGAGACAGGACGAGGAGATGACTACCGGAATTGTTTCGCCGCCGGGGCCGGACAACACCGTTTCAAAATCGCCCACCCCGCGCACATCGGCCATGGTTTGACGCAGGACACCGGCTATTTCCGCCGGCAGTTCGTCAATGGACTGGCCCGCGCGCACGGGACCCAGCATTTCCACCGCCCCGGCGTTGAAATGGGTGACCACGCCGGACGCATCGGCCGCGACCACTCCGCTGGGCATGTTGGCCAGAATGCGCTCAAGATGCATCTTCACGTTTTCGACCTTGAAGTACAACTGGGCGTTCTCAATGGCCGTTCCAAGGGGTCCGGCAATGGTCTCGAACACCAATATGTCGTCGGCCGAATAGATGTCCCCGGAATTTTTTTCGCCGAGAGTCAGTATGCCGACCATTCCGGAACTCGACCACAGCGGAATGCACGCGAACGCGTCGAGTTCGGCCAGATGGCGCGCGATGCGCATGGTCTCCGGCGTGCATCGCTCGTGGAGAAGTTTCTTGAGGATGAGCGGCGCGGGGTTTTGCTTCAGATACGCGATCAACGCGGCCTGATCGCCGTTTCGGCTCCTTGTTTCTCCCGGTTGCGTGGAGAATTCCGTGACAAGCATGCCGGGATCCTTCCCGTCAATCAGCAGGAGCCGGATGAGGTCCACGCCCATCGTCGCGTGGATATCCCGCGCGATCGCGTCCAGCAACGCATCCAGCCGGACCATTTTCGCGGCGGTTTGCGTTATGCGCGCACACAGGGCGTTGGTGTCGTAGCGCCGTTTGACGACCGTCCGCTCAACGAACAGTTGTAGGCGTTCCTTCAGCGGCTGCAACACCAGCGCGATAATCAACGCGGCCAGCACCGTCGTGAAGAGATTGCCGGCGCGACCGCCGCTGCTGAACACCCAGTGCACGACCGACACCGTGCCGAGAAAAGTCGCTATTACGAACACGGTGACAACGGCGTAGATCGTGGTGCGCGAAACGAGCAGCCAGATGTCGAGCAGATGATAGCGAATCATCGCGTACGCGAGGAAACCCATCATCACGACCGTGAAAATGGGGCCGTAAGCCTCGAGCGAGCCGATCTTGAGCGCCGGCGCGAGAACGTTGGTCGCCGACGCAAAGGTGGTCGTCAGGAAAATGCCGATCAGGACGTGCTCGATCTGGCGGCGTTCGATACCCGTGGCCTTGCTCCGCTTGATGATGAGATCCGAGAAAGAGAAGGCCATGGACAGGAGAACCCAGAATGAATAGGCGAGAAACACGGGGCCGTAGACCACCAGCGGGGCCTTGCCCGGCGGCAACGTAACGCTCTGAACATACCACGGCGTGAAGGTGCCTGCGATTTGCACGAAAGCGCCCGCATAAAGCAGCGCCAACACGGCGCGAAGCCCCTCAAAACGCTGATGCGGGAAGAAAACAATGAAATGATAGAAGGTCGCGGGAAGGAAACTTGCCACAATAAAGGTCGTTCTGAGCCAGAAAAGCGCTTCGGCCCCGGTTCGGCTGTGAATGATCATGACGACACCGAGCGACCACAGCATCAGATTGAGCGACAATATCGCGAATTGCCGGTGAGTCCGCTTCCACGGATTGCGGAAAATCACGATTCCGCCGAGGGCGCAACTCAGCGCCGCCGACACCAACAGCAGAAACGTGCTCACGGCCAGATTCATAATCCGCCTTCAGCCTTTTTCAACGGGGACCGTCCTGGATTGTTTCCTCTAACACCACACATCTAATTGACCCGCCGCAACACGGCGGTGCTGTAGGTTCCGCCGAAACTGATCGCCGAAACCAGCGCCGCGCGCACATCGTTGAGCCGGGAATGGTTGGGCACGAAGTCGAGGTCGCACACCGGATCCGGATCCATCAGGTTGATGGTGGGCGACACGACGCTCTCGTCGAGCGCCATCAACGCCGCCGCCACGCCGAGCATCCCGCCGGCCGCGTACGCCTGGCCGGTCATGGACTTCGCCGCGGACATCGGAATGCGGTAGGCCCGCCCGCCCAGCGAACGCTTGTAGGCGTTGGTTTCGCAATGGTCGTACATTTCCAGTGAAACGCCATGGCACTGCACATGGTCAATATCGTCCGGTCCAAGGCCCGCATCCTGCAGCGCCGCATCAATTGCACGCGACAGCGCCTTTCCCTCCCGGTCCAAGATCAGAGGATTGCTGGCGTCCGCGGCCGCCCCGGTGCCGGCGACTTCCGCGAACAGGCGGGCGCCGCGCGCCTGGGCGCGATCCATCCGCTCCAGCACAACGGCCACGGCGCCTTCGGCAAGAACGATGCCGCTACGATTGCGGTCAAAGGGTCGCATCGCCTTGTCCGGCGCATCGTTGCAACTCGATAGAATCCCCAGCGAACACGCCGTCGCAAAGGACATGGGAAACACCGGCGATTCCGTCGCGCCGACCACGGCTGCGTCCACGCGCCCGGACTGAATTTGCGAAACGCCCCAAGCCAGCGCGTCAATCCCCGTGGCGCAGCCGCTCGCAATCGTAATCGCCGGTCCCCGTAAACCCAGATCGATGCTGACATGCACGGTCGCCGAATGACCCGAAAAGGCGGAACTGGCTAGTTTGCTCACTTTTCGGTATCCCTGCGAGAGATACGCCTGTTGCTGCGCCTCGTAAGCCTCGTTCGGACTGCCGATGCTCGTCCCCACGGCCACGGCCAGGCGGTCGCCGTCGTAGCCGGCCTTGCCCAGTTCCGCGTCTTCGACGGCCAGTTTCGAGCAGGCCACGGCTTGGTGCACATGGCGATGCCAATGCGCCACCACGCTTCGCTTCATGAAATCATTCGGATCGAAGTCCCATAATTGACCCGCAATCCGGCATGGAAACTCCGACGCATCAAATCGGTCTATCTCTCGAATGCCGCTTTCGCCCTTTTTCAGCGCATCCCAGAACGCGGCGCGTCCAAGGCCGTTGCAGGCCAGCACGCCCACACCCGTGATCACCACTCCCGTTCGTGCCGTCATGTCGCTCGCTCAGTTTCCAACCGCTGCCAGCAGCGGACGATAAGGACGCAGCGCGACCGTATTGGCCGAGGCGCCGGTCCGGTGGTTGAATCGTTCTATCAACGCCGCGACGCCCTGGACATCGCCCGTTAAAAACCGGCGGCGGCTCGTCGCAGCGAAGTCATCCTCGTGGCCTTCATGTCCCAGCGCCCGCGCGATGAGCGCTGTTTCCGCATCAACGAAAACGGACACGCCCAATCCGGCGGCCTCGCGGATCAGCCCGGTCCGGGCGCGCAAGGCCGATCGCGTTTGACGCCAACCGCGCCCGCCATCCGGACATTCCCCGTCGCTCGCGGAGAGGATTGCGACGGCATCCGGCAGCACGCGACCGATAAACCGCAGCGTTTCGGCCCGGGTATGATAATCATCGTGTCTGCCGGGATAACGGAACCGGGCGACTGTATACAGTCCGGCGTTTTTGCTCGCTCGCAGGACCGTTTCGGCCTCGCTGATGCCAAACGTCTTTCCATAACAATCGCTCGCCAAGCGCTGGCTGCCACTCGCAATATCGAACACGACGGCACGGCATCCCGATGCCGTCAAGGCCGAAAATGTCCCGGGACGCGATTGTGAAACCGCGCCTTCACATCCGTGCCAGATTTGCAGACCCCGCGCCAGAATTTCATAGCCGACGGCGCTGACATGGGAAGCCGACGGCGGTTCGCCCGAAAACCACAACACCCGCGCGCCTTGATCCGAAACAATGCGGCCCGCTTCATCGCATACCGCACGAGTCGAACGGGCCCGTGGCGTTCCGTCACCCGGACATGGGCGCGCCATTTCCACCTCGAACAGGTTCAACTTGTTCCCCGGCGCCAACGCCGGATACAGACCGGTGTCGTACACCGGCGCGGCAAAATCATCGAATTCGGACACGCCGAACCGCTCGGGTTTGCGGCCCCCGTGTTTCCAAAGAAGATTTGGGATGAATGACCATAGACCCGGATGATCCAGCCGTTCCGCCCATTGCAAAAGGCTCCACTCCGGATCTCCCATGCACAGGCAATCAAAAGAAGACAAAACCCCGCGAAGCGATTCCGCATGACGTTCGACAAAGGCGCCGACTGCCGCAAGACGCACCGACGGCGCCCATTCGCGAAGCCGCGCCGAAAGTTCCACCGCGCCGGCTACCGTCTCTGGACCGTCAATCATCATCGCCACAAAATGAAGCGGTTTCCGTGATGCGATCATCCGGGCCGTCTCGTCAATCAGCTTCCGTTCCCGGGCCCGAATCGCACGATTCATGTTGCGTAGGCGCCAATAGGCCGCGAAAGCCTTCAAGGGCGCGGCCGGGGCATGAAGAAAAAAAGGGTCTGCCATGTCATGCACGGAAGAACGACAACCGCCGGGATACAGACGCTCCAGCGTCTCCAGCGTACCGTAATCGCAAATGCCCGTTTCATGCCCCTCGGACTCCAACGCGGCCGCAAGACCCGCAAGACGACGATGGGGCATCAACGTGCGCCAGGTAAACGGAATTGCTGGAAAAGACACAAGCAGACTGCATGTCTTCATGGTCGCTCCTCGCCGCCGGTAAGGTTGTTTACGCCTTCCCGCGCATGCCTAGCCACACCCAATGACCACAAAATATTGAGGTTCCCAAATCAACCACACACTATATTTCGACTTGAAATCTAGCATATTTCCCATATATATGCAAGAAAAAAGATTTGATACCATATATTGTGTTTTCAAGGCCTTTGTGCATAGATGGGCGCATATCTTGGGTTGGCCTTGTCGGCATGACTCGCCTGTGGTGGGATCAGACGAAACGGACGCCCTGGAAAGGAGTTACAACGTCCATCCCGCGCGATAGGGACGTTTGACCCATGCGTTGGCTTCGGGCAGGTTCACGACCTGCATGGACGGGGCATCCCATTTGAGGATGCGGCCGGGAAAACGCCGGGCGAGGTTGCCGAGCAGGGCGAATTCAGTCAGGGGTCCGGAATAGCTGAAATCGGACGAGGCCGGTTTGCGTTCCTTCGCGGACTGAATCCAATTTTGTTCATGCGATCCCTGAATACGCGGAATCGTTTTCGGCGGCAGATCGGCCGACTGCATGGCGGACTCGGGGATAAGCCTCGGACTGTCGCCGTAAACGCCGCACATGATCGTGCCCTTGTCGCCCCGGAACAGGACCCCGCCTTCCGGTGGCAACTTTCGGTTTTCTTCGAGTTCAGGCGGACGCGGCGGTTCGAGTCCCTCGTACCATGTAATTTTGATGGGCGGCATGTTTTGGCGCGCGCCGAATCCAAATGTCACAATGGCCGCGAGCGGATGGGTTTCCTCGTTGCCACCCATCACCGAGGCTTCGACAGTTTCCGGCGCGCCGAGTTTGAGCGCCATATAGACGCAGTCGAGCGTATGGACGCCCCGGTCGCCCATCATGCCGCAACCGAAATCCCACCAGCACCGCCAGACCATCGGATGGTAGGCGGGATGATACGGACGCATCGGAGCCGGACCGATCCAAAGATCCCAATCGAGCGAATCGGGCACGGGCGGCGTGTCCGCCGGACGATGGTCCCATTTCGAACTCCAAGGCGCGTGCCCGAAGGGGTAATAGGACAGGCTGCACCACGCCTGCACTTCACGGACGTCGCCGATCACGCCCCCCCAGATCCATTCGCAGATCAACCGGATGCCTTCCTTCGAGTGGCCCTGATTGCCCATTTGCGACGTGATGCCGGCTTCTTTCGCGGCTCTGGCCACCATGCGCGCCTCGTGGATGTCGTGCGTCAGCGGTTTCTGCGTGTAAACGTGCAGGCCCGACTGAATCGCGGCCATGGTGATGACGGCATGGGTATGGTCGGGCGTGGCGATGACAACGCCGTCGAGACTCTTTTCCTTGTCGAACATCTGGCGGAAATCGGTGTAGAACTTCGCGTTCGGATATTTGGCGATCGCCTTGGCGGCGCACTCGCGATCCACATCGCACAGGGCCACGATGTTTTCGGTTTCGCATTCCGCAAGGTTGTGCGGTCCCATGTTGCCAAGCCCGATTCCCGCGATGTTCATCTTTTCACTCGGCGGGATGGTCCCCGGTCGCGCAAGAACGTGCCGGGGCACGATGGTGAAGGCGCCGGCGGTCGCGGCGGCGGCAAGAAAACGACGGCGGGAGGTTTTCGATTCATTCATGACGTGGCTCCTTATCGGCAAGAAACAAGGCACAAAATGCGCAACAACCGCAAACAATCCTCCACTTTTATATCAACGGGCTTCTGCCAAAACAAGAGAAAAGGCGCTGGCGGCGCGCGGCGGCCATGGCCGCAAGGCCCATCAATGCACAAACGGGGACAAGCCAATCGCCGCCGCACGGGGACGCCGCGTTTTCGAGCGTACCGCCGAAACAGCCGCCACCGCCGCCCTGCTTCAACCGGACGGTCACGGTCGAAACGCCGCCGCCCTGGATTACCACATCGGCCTCGCCCGTCTGGTAATCGGGCGCGTTCGCGATTGCGCGGCATGCGCCGGGATTGACGCAGGCGAACACGTACAGGCCGCCCGTGTTTTGGGTGATCGCGAAGGGCGGGCCGGGATTCAACTGCACGAACGCATTCGTGATGGGCGCCGAGGTCTTGTCGTCCACGACCGCCACGACCACCGCGCCGCACACGAGGCTGTTCACGGCAATCGCGCCCCCCGTGCCGCGCACGTCGTTGTTCCAGGCAAAATTCTCGCCGAACGGTCCGGCCAGCTTGACCTCGTTGAGCGCGATCGGCAGTTCCGCGTTCTTCGGTGCGGTATCCGGCACCGTAAAATGGAGCACAGCCAGCGTTTGATCGGTCTTCGCGCCCGCCAGCGCGAGGTCGCGGCTCATCGCGATGCGCACAAAGCCCGGCCCGGCATTGTAGTCGAACGCGAAATCCAGCGCCGCCGTCCCCGGTTCGACCGAGTCGAGCACGAGCGACGCGGTTTGCGGCGGGAAACTCACCAGCAGTTCGCAGCCGCTCAAGCCCGTCGCGTCGTCTATCATGACCGGCACGGCGATGCTCCCGCCGGGAGTCGCCGAAAGCCCTTCCGGAATGTACACCCGCACCGTGCGCCCGCGGACCGGCAACTCGCCCGGGGCCGGATTGATCGGGCGATCCTCCGCCACGCGCATGATCATCACCGCGTCGGCGCTGTCCACCAGCTCGTCGCCGTTCATGTCGCCCGACGTCGTCTGGCAGCCCTGCGGCACGACTTTTTTCACCACGATCTTGAGCACAAGCGACGCGTCGGCCATTTGCACCGCGCCGTTGGCGTCCACGTCGCCCAGTTTGCACTGGCCCGACACACACGCCTGCGCCGTGGCGGAAATGTCCGCCGCAATGGCCTGCCCTAGGGCGTTTTGGAACGATGCTTCCGTGAAACGCAGCAAGCCGCAGGCCCCGTTCGGCGCGTCCGCCCGGATGGTCGCATACAGATCGAACACGCGGCCTTCGCCCGCGAACGCCGTCCCGCCCGACGTTTCGATGACGACGCGCCCCGCCGTCGCGGTGTCCGCGTTCAGCGCGACGTCCGCCGTGATTGGCGTGCGCGCGACCGTGATGTTCGACGTTTCGATCAGGCTTGCATCGTACGAGACCACGATGCGCAGATGGGCCGGACCGATCCCCGCTGTATTCGCGATGTTGATCGGAATGCGGATCCGTTCGCCGGCCGCGCCGTTTACGCCGGGCATCCATACCCGGATCAGTCCCGCACGCGCCGTAACCACCTCAGACGGCTCGCTCTCGTGGGTCTGCATGTCGAGCGCCGTCACGTAATACCAGTAGTCGCGCCCCGCGACCGCCGTCGCGTCGTTGTAGCGCGTTCCCGCCACGAAACCGGGCGTCAGCGTCGTATACGGCCCGCCCGCGGACGTGGCCCGGTACACGCGGTAGCCCATGAGGTCCGATACGGGAACCGCGTCCCAGAGCAGCAAGATATCGTTCGCGCCGGACAACGCGCGAAGGTTCCCGGGCCCGGGCGGCGCCGCGGGCGAGAGTTCAACGTCCACGTACGCCGGCGCAAGAAAATGAGACCAGTCGAAACTGTCGTAACCGGGCTTCTCGACGCGCAGCGACAAGTAGAACGTCGTGTTCGGCGCGTACAACATGAACGCGCCGCTGGCGCCGGTCTGCGCCGAATCCCGCGTCGCGCCCGACGCGAAATCGAACAGCGTTACGTTCGCGCCGGACAGCGATTGGCCGTTGCGCGCATCCATCACCGTGCCGTCAACAATGAACGATCCTTCGCCTTCGCCTTCACCCTCACCTTCACCCTCGCCTTCGCTTTCCCCTTCCCCTTCCCCTTCGCCGGCGCTTTGCAACGTGTTGAAATCGAAGGGACCCGAAATGCCGTCCCCCGCCAGCATGGTCACGTCGAAGGCATTCGAGATTCCTTCATACGGGCGCATGTTCAATTCGAACGCATTCGAGATGCCGTCCTGGGCGTATCCAGCCCCGGCCAACGTCAACGCCGCCATCATCAAGACCATTTCACATCGTCTGCGAGTCATAACCCCTCCTCTCGCGCGTCTAACGCGAAACATCCCGTTGTCCGTCTCCTCGCTTAGAGGCTTTTCGCCATGTTCGCATTTGCCTTGCGCTATGCGGTCGCGCCCTTTTAGGGCGCTCTTCGGAACCATCTACCATGTTTCCAAAACATCGCCCCGCCATTCTCCATGTTGACATGGGTTTTGGCCTGAAGGACCAACACATTGTGACTCGCCATTGCCCGGCCATTCCCGGTATTGACGCGGATTTTGGCCTGAAAGGCCAACACATCAAAGCCCAGGGCAACGCCCTGGGACGTGAACGGATCCTCCCGTCGCCAGCCCTGAAAGGGCGCGACATTGGTGTACTGGGAAAAATGTACCGCGCAACATGCGCCCTGAAAGGGCGCGACATTGGTGTATTGGGTAAAATGTACCGCGCAACATGCGCCCTGAAAGGGCGCGACATCGTAGCCCAGGGTAACGCCCTGGGAAACGGAAATCCGTCACCGTCATGCGCCCTGAAAGGGCGCGACATCGTAGCCCAGGGCAACGCCCTGGGACGTGAACGGATCCTCCCGTCGCCAGCCCTGAAAGGGCGCGACATTGGTGTACTGGGAAAAATGTACCGCGCAACATGCGCCCTGAAAGGGCGCGACAATGAATCAATCCCACACATATCGTTCATCGT
>DAOTMJ010000033.1 GCA_035450225.1 Candidatus Hydrogenedentota bacterium | reverse complement strand
TCTACATTTTCCATGTTGAGTTGACGCCCTGAAAGGGCGCGACATCAAAGCCCAGCGGCGCGAAAACTCCGTCCGTCCGTGAAGAGCACGGTTGAGTTGACGCCCTGAAAGGGCGCGACATCAAAGCCCAGGGCAACGCCCTGGGAAAAGCAACAAGAATAAGTCGAACAGCCCTGAAAGGGCGTAACCGAGCTGGCCACGGTCGTTACAACACATTGTTTCGCTCTTTCAGAGCTCAAATACAGAGAATACCTTCTTTCCCAGGGCGTTGCCCTGGGCTATCATATCCATGGCCTTTCAGGCCGAAATGTAGAAACTCCAGCGGTGCGCGAGGACGCGCACCCGGCAATTCTTGGCATGCCGCGCGCTGTCAGGGCATGGAACCTCCTCGTTTTCCCGTCTTCTCCAGTAGCCCGGCCCGCGGTGTAGATGCATAAGTGCAATGATCGCAATCGGTTCCGGCGTTTCGCGGAAAAGAATCCCATAGGGAAAAACGTCTTTGTGAGGCATCGGCGGACGCCTGTTTCGACAATTGGATACACTTCGGGAAAGATGCGAATCCTTGCAAGCGCTTCACTCACCGAGGCCAAGAACCGTTTTCCGAGGTGTTCTTGCCGCGATTCATCGTAGACTGCGGCATCGAGCATCTCGGATCGGGCGTCGGGATGGAAGCGAATGGGCTTCATCCGAGCAACGCGTATCCCTGTTCTAACACGGCTTGTGCATCAAGCAATCCGACCCGTGCTTCATCAATCTCGCGACAGCGTCTACGAATTTCCTCAGTCCATTCGGCGCTGAGTCCCGGGGCCGGCTCGCTGTCCAAACTTTCGATCAGTTTCTCGGCCAACAGCGCACGGGCCTCCACGGGAGGTCCCAAGGCCGCCGCGATTGTAGTTTCCACGCTTGTTTGCATATCAATAACGTATCACATCCTTTTGCGGCGGTCAATTGCATATTGAGGGGCCACGATCCGTCTTACCGGGCGCGGGCGGCGGCGATGTCGTCCGAGGGGAGGGATCGGCGGAAGGCGTCCCTGTAAAGGCCTATTTTTCCGAAGGGGATGGGTTTGATGGCGCGGGATTTCAGTGTGAAATCGCCGCGTGTGACGTTCGTAAAATGCGAGGCGTCGCCGGTGACGATGTTGTCCGCCTGGATGGTGCAGCCTCTGTCGCGGCGGAGGAATTCCTTGCAGTTCCATACCAGATTGCGGAGAACATAGTTGGTGTCTGCGTCTTCGACGAGGCGGTCGAGTTCAGGGTAGCGCTGCCGGTACAGGTCGGGGTCGATCGCGGGAGATTCGAGGGCCTTGGCGATGAACGCCTTCCAGCGTTCGGGACCCCAGGGCGAAAAGCTGATGGCCGAGGTGCAATCGGCGAAAATGTTGTTGGCGAGGACATTGTCCTTGCCGCCGTGGATTTGCACGCCGCCGAATCCCGCGCCGCCGGAGGAGGTCTTGTAAAAAACGTTGCCGTAGATAAACACGCCGGAGATGGCATCGTCGAGGCGTATGCCGGCCTGGCCGCAGGCGAGATCCTTGCCGATGCGCCGCCAGTTTCCATTGTGATGCCAGTAGTTGTAGCGGTAAACGTTGCCCCGGTAGGTGGCGTCGCCCCACATGTCCGCGCCGCCCTGATCATCGGATTCGAGGAGCACGTCGTGGACTTCGTTGAATTCGACGAGGTGGTCGTTTCCGCCGAGGCGGATGGCGCTCGAATTGATGTGGTGCATGCGGTTGTGGGCGATTCGGTTCCCGACACCGTCCACGAGAACGGCCGGCGTGTAGGTGTGGTCAATGCGCGAGAGATTGTGGATATGGCAATTCTCGACGAAATGGCCTCCGGGCGACAAGGTTTTGCGGTCGCCGCCCGAAATGACCGTGCCGCCGCGGCCCATCGAGTAGATGTCGCACGAGAGAATGCCGTGCGATGTCCCGCCCCGGACGACGATGCCGTCCCCGCCGAAGCGCCGCACCGTGCAGCCTGCGAACAGGCAGTGCTCGCCCCCGTTTACATGGATGGCGTCTCCGCACCCGAGTTCCCACCGAATGCCCTGGAACCGGACATGGGAAACGTTTTTCATTTTGAGCATGGGCGATTCGAACAGGGAGAGTTCAATAAATTCAGGGACAGACACCTTATTTCCCTCGGCCAAATACCGCCGTGCGTGATTGCCGCGCCCTGGGGAAATAAGGTGTCTGTCCCTGAATTTCCACAGGTAGAGCACGGCGTTCGCGCGGTCGAGATACCATTCGCCGGGCATGTCGAGTTCGGAGAAAAGATTGACGGCATAGTAGCGGGCGCCTTTTCGGTAGCCGTAGGTGTGGTAGGGCGGGGCGAAGGCAATCTCGCGGTTGGCGGTGTCGATGGATTCGATGCGTTCGTAGGAATCGGCCCAGTCGAAGAACCAATACCCGTATAGCATGGCGTCTTTTTCGTCTTTCCAGCGGCCCGGCCGGTCGCCGTCGTAACGGATACGCCCGGTCTTGCTGCCCTTCATGCCGTGGATGGCGTGTCCGTCGTCCACGACGATATCGGCGACATAAAGGACGCCGTCGTTCGGATAGCGCGCCATGGGCAGGGCTTCACCGTTGTAAAAGAGTTCGTTGACGGGATGTGTCTTGAATCCGCGCCCGCTTGAAAATCCGCCGAGTTCGAGCGGCTTCAGTTGGGCGACACCGTACTCCTTGAGGTTCGCTTGCACGACTTTGCCGCGGGCTTCTTCGGGCAAGCGGGCCAGAATCGCCGCGTCGTCCACGGGCGTGAAACCGGACAGGCGGATGCCGCCGCAAAACGTGGGCGCTTCACGGCGATGGGCGCGATAGACAATGGGTGCAGCTTCCGTGCCCGAATCTTCCTCTGTCAGCGTAAAGGTCTGTTTGATGGGATACGTTCCGCCGCGAATTTCGACGTCTATGCCGCCGGCGGGAATGCCGCCGCGTTGCCTAATGGCGCGGATCTCGTCGCGCGCCCGTTCGAGCGTGGCGAAGGGGCGTGTCTTCGTGCCCTCGTTGGCGTCGGAACCGTCCGGGGCGACATGGAGCACGATCGCCGGTTTCGGACGTTTCGGGATTTCGACGCGGACATCCTGCCCGCCGCCGGCGATTCGCTCGATTTCCGCGAGTTTCGCGGCGGCTCCGCGTTCAGCACGGGCGGTTCCCGCAAGAACAAACGCGGCGAGAACGAAAAGAAACGGAATGCATACGCGAAGAACAAGGGTCATGACGGCAATCCTTTCGTTGAATGCAATGGACGGCTTGGACCACATGATTATCTACAGGCGAATTCCCGATACCGCGGCTCGCCTTGTTCCCAATCGGCCTCGACCCGCGCTACCGCCGCGAATCGCGGTCCCTGCCGGCACCATTCGAGCATTTCCTCCAAGGCGGGTTTCGGTCCCTCGAACTCGGCTTCGACACGGCCATCGGGCAGATTACGTACCCAACCGTACAGACCGAGCGACCGGGCGCGATCTTCGGTCGAATAACGAAACCCGACCCCTTGGACGCGTCCCGTGACGAACACATGCAGGCGATCGGTCATCGGATTCAAGCCCTTTTGCGTGCCGGCCGTTCGGCGGGCCGTGGAACGGTTATTTCAACGATGCGATGTATCGCTCCTGGAATTCCGGCCGGGCGATGGCCAGCGCGGCGCCGCAGGCCGTCAACGACACGCCCACCCGTGAATCCTCGATGAGCGGCTGCAGAATGGGCAACAGTTTTCGCCGGCCGGTTTCGGCGATGAGATTGGCGATGCCCTGTTTCGCGATAGGCAGATTGGCCGTCAGTAGTTTCTGCAAATGCGTCATGGCGGTGGGATCCACGCTGTGCATGAGCGCAAGGGCCGCCTTCGCCCGGAACATCAGCACTTCGGGTTTCTCGTCGTACAGGCCCTGCAGACGGTTCGACAGATATTGGGCGGCTTCCCGGTCGCCGTCCTTGGCAAGCAGGGGGGCCGCTTCGGGCTGCAGGGTCGGCGTGGCGAAGATTTCCGTCCGCATGAGTTCCTTGCCGGTCGGATCGCCGAGTTTGTACAGCAACAGCACCAAGCGGTAGCGAAGTTGTCCTTCCGTTTGCGGAAGCAGCGCCTTGGCCTGTTCGATCACATCGGCGCCGCCGAAACGCGACAAGGCCTCGACGGCCGAATCGCCCTTGACGGGGTCGTTCAACTGAAGCATCTTGAAGATGTCGGGAATGGCGTTTCGCACGCCCAGCATGGCCAACGCCTTGGCGGCGGGACCGCAAATGTCCGCGGCCCGATCGCGCACCATGACTTGCAGGGTGGAAACCGCGCCCTGATCGCCGGTCAGGCCCGCCAGCAACATCGCCTTGGCGCGAACGGTCCGGTCGCCGCTTTTCAGACCCTGCGGAATGATTGTCCGGGGAATGTCTTTTTCACCTCCCACAAAAAGGCACAGAGCCGCCTCGACTTCCGTCGGGAGGTCGTTGCTTGTGGCCAGTTTCATGAGATATTCGGCGGCGTCTTTCTTGCCGCCCGCGCAAAGAAACGTGGCCGCGCGCATCTTGACGACCTGATTCGAACTTGCCGCGTCAAAAAATTCACGACACCGTTCTAACGCCCGGTCGAGGATTTTCTGTTCTTCAGGACGGAGCGCCCGATTGGCATCCAGATTGAATTCCTGTGATTCGACCTTGCCTTCTTGCACGCGAATCTCGGCCACTGAGGAAAACAGGTAGGCGGTTCGTTCGCCTTTGGCGGACATGACCGAAAAAGTGGCCGGGCCGACATCGAGCACCCGAAGATTGCGATCCATGGCGTTGCTGCCCTTGAGAACCACCGTGACGAGCCGGTCCATGCCGGCCAGATCCTTGAGGGTGATACCACCGCCGTTTACGATGGGCGGCGGTTCGTCCGCGAAGGCCCATAGGGCAAACAGCGCCACTGTCATCACTGCCGTTATCTTGCGCATGACCATGTTTCCTTTCCCCTTGCCGGCATCGTGGCCCGGCGCATCCACGCGCCACGCCGTCCGCAGCTCAAAGCGTACCGCATACGGCGGTCCGGCCGCAATATCAGGGCCTTTGCCGTTTCAATGCAATTCAAGACCGTCTTCCTTTGCCAGATAATCGAGAAATTTTTTCGCCGACCGCACGGAAGGGACCAGCGGATGAACGGCAAGCGCCTGTAATGCGCATTCGTAACTCTTGTGCCGGGCCGCCTCGATGACCAGCCGGTCGCTTTCCTTGACCGCGATGCAAAGACCCCGCATGAACCGCGGACAACTGCCGATCGGTTTCGTGCGCCATTCTTTTCTGCCGACCCATACCGGCGCCTCGATGCTGCTTTCCTCGGAAAAATCGCGAATGGTTTCGCCGTTGCGCACGCACAGCACCATGCACCGCCCGGACTTGCTTTCCAGGGCTTCAATGAGCGGCACGATACATTCCTCGTACCAGACAGCGTTCCGTTCCCGGACGAGTTCCGGAATTTCGTGCAGGTGTTCGTCCTGATAGGATCGCAGGATTTGTTGTTCGGCCTCCTGAAGAACCTCCGCACGGGACGGTTCGTGATTATGTTGCTTTTTCAGGGATTCCAACTGATGGTAAAAAAGTCCGACCGTCCGGGTGGGAATCATGCGGAACAATCCGATCAATTCATGATCGAAGCCTTCTGCTCTCGATTGGCCGAGTTTGTCCAGCAGATACGTCATATAACTGCGCCCGTCAATTTTAACATCTTGGATCCAGCCAAGGTGATTGAGTCCCACGTAATCCACCGCGATCTCGCCGGGCGGACACCGTAACACCTCTGCAATCCTCTTGACGGTCAGGGCCGGCAGATCACAGACGCCGATCGCGTTGACTTTCGTGTAACGTCCCAGCGCTTCGATGATGATGCCGAGCGGATTGGTTAGATTGATTAGGATTGCCTGGGGATTGACCGATTCGATGACGCGCGCGATGTCGAACACGACCGGCAGGGTGCGCAGGGCATTGGCGATGCCGCCGGCGCCGAGCGTCTCGTCGCCCAACATGCCGAACTGGGGGGGGATTTTCTCGTCGCGCGCGCGGGCCGGCATGCCGCCGACACGCATGGCGTTCACGACATAGCGCGCGCCGCGTATGCCGGCTTCGAAATCGGTCGTGTGATGGATGGCCAACGGAAAGCCGGTACGGGCGATCATGCGCTGGCAGAAACGCGCCACGATGGACAGTTTCGACCCCGAACGCCCCACCAGGACCACTTCCTTAACGGTCAGGTTGTGCGAAACGAGCGATTGAATCAACTCGGGCGTGTAAACGCTGCTGCCGCCGAGAACCGTAATCCGTTCTATCATAAATCTGCACCGCCTCCAAGCGGAATCATTATAGTGTACTGAATCATACTTGATCCCATTCAATCAATCCGGCCAAGCAATTATTCGTCCCATGCGGCCGCTTCCTCGCGAAGACCGCCCAGTGTGCGCACATGATAACTGAAGTAGAACGTAAACATGGACATGATGTCTTTCAGGGGGCGTGGACTGGTTTCCACCTCGACGCGCCCGGCGCGGATGGCGCGCACGATGCCCGCCACCGACGCCTCCTCCGCGTCAATCCAGGTGAACGTGTGCGCGCAGTGCGGCATGGCGTGGATGTCCGAAGAACCGATCATGGGAAGGCCGAACCGCCGGGCCGTCCGCACGGCCGGCCAATTCGGATTCAGAAGCCGCTTGTAGGTTGCGCAGTATTCGACGGCGTCGAAAAGGTCTATATTTTCGACGAGCCGCCCATGCAGACAGGAAGGGTCGGGATAGTAGGGATGCGGCGCCAGCACGACGCTTTCACGGCGATCGGCGGCGCGCAACTCGGCGAAGGTGGAGGCCCGCGCGGCGGCTTCGCTGGGATTGAGCACCACGATATGTTTGCCTTCGACCATGAGTTCGATGGCGGGCATCAGCAACACCCCGCGACGCCGGGCGTATTCCACCAGCGCCGGCGTATGGACGAGGCGCACATGGCAGGCGATCGCCAGCACGTCGTACCCCTGTTCCGCAACCGTGTCGATCAACGTCTCCGCGGAAAAGGCGACGCGGTCGTAACGGTCATCGGCACAATGCGTGTGCAAATCGGCTTTCAATCGCGGCATGGCTGCCCGGCTCCTGCGGCCCATCCTTCGCGATGTCCCGCGCAATCGGGCCGCATCAACAGTACCACGCCTTCCGCAGGCCGGGCAATGCCAGGCTCTCGCCATTATGACAGGCATGGGATTTTGTGAATTTTCTCGCGCCGTCGCACGTGTAACGCCGAATACCGATTCGTCCGATCCGCCCATGCCCATGCTGCGGATAATCACGGGGCGGGGGGCGATTTCTTCGGACGTGAGGTCGTAGAGTTCGTAGACGAGGTGGTCGATTTCGGTGGTGGCGGCGGCGATTTGCCGTTCGAGCGTCGTGCGCTCGTGGTCCGCCTTCACCGTTTGTAGACGCTTGTGCAGATCGAGTATCCGTTGGACAAGCGAGACCATCTTGTCGTGGCGAATCTTTCCCGTTGAACCAAGACATGTTGTTGAAGGGATGGGAATCTGAGCAACGTACATCGGCTTGTACTCGTAGTAGCCGCCCTGTTTGGTCGAAGCGATACTATGTAGCAGGACATCGGGTACAGGAAAATTCAAGATGCCAAGCAGATAGAGATCATCCGATACGACAATCGAAGTCTTGTCGTTTGAATAATGGCCATAAGAATCATGGCAACAAGAGGCCCTTTGTATGAGCGCCGGGACAATGATCTTCGGCTTACGGTGTCTGGCGCTTCCGTCCGAATCTCCCCGCATCGGCTGCAATCGGCAATGGAGCGAACAACCTGTCATCGGCCCGTTATACCCAAAGCGTCGTGACACCCCGCAAGCAATTCGGCAAATCGCCGGGGCTTGTGCTTCGATATCCGCGTGTTTATCATGGGCGGCGCAAGGGGTCTTTTTTGGGGGCTGGATCCTCGCCTGAAATAGCCCGCGCCGGTTTTTTGTTACCAGGATGTCGTTCGACCATATCGTTCAATGGCGATTTGTAAAAGTCGGTGGAGCCACAAGACCGGTCGCTCCAAAATGGGAAGGAGATTTCCAATGGCCGTGAATGTTCAAATCGTTTTCTACAGCATGTATGGCCATGTCTATCGTCTGGCCGAGGCGGTGGCGGAGGGCGCTCGCGAGGTGGAGGGCGCCGTCGTGACGCTTTACCAGACGCCTGAACTGGTTCCGGACGAGGCGCTGAGGCGGGCGGGCGCCCTGGATGCGCGCGCGGCGTTTGCCCATGTGCCCGTGGCCACGCCCGAACAGTTGGCGGACGCGGACGCCATCATTTTCGGGACGCCGACGCGTTTCGGCAACATGTGCGCGCAGATGCGGAATTTCCTCGATCAGACCGGCAAACTCTGGATGGAAGGCAAACTCATCGGCAAGGTGGGCAGTGTGTTCATCTCGACGGCCACGCAGCACGGCGGCCAGGAGACCACAATCGCGAGTTTTCACACCACCCTGCTGCACCACGGCATGGTCGTCGTCGGTGTGCCGTATTCGCAGGCCGCCCTGTTGAACATGAATGAAATCACCGGCGGCACGCCCTATGGCGCCTCGACGCTCGCCGGTCACGACGGTTCCCGGCAGCCCTCGGAGAACGAGTTGGCCATCGCCCGGTTCCAGGGCCGGCATGTGGCCGGGATCGCCAAAAAACTCGCGGCGCGATAAGTCGAAGCAACGGTCTGTTCCTGTCCAAGGGCTTCAACGCAATGACGTAATGCGCGGGAATTCGGTTGAGCCTGTCATTTCGGTCCAAAAAAAGATTGATCGAGGAAACTTCTTGAGACAAAGGGATGAGAAGTTCCACGAAGATAGCCATTCCGGGCCATTTCATGTCGGAGCAGGTATCGGGATCTTGTGCGAAATTTGAAAATGGCCGCCTTGTAGCGCCGATTTCCAAATCGGCAGTTCGTATTTCATCGAACCGATTTGGAAATCGGCGTTACATCCCGGGACGTTCACGACTCCGAGAGCACGGTGCTCTCATGGAAACTTATTTTCTCGCGGAAAAGAAGTTTTGCAAGACTGCTCTCCCGGGAACGCCGTTGCCCGGCTATTCGAAATCGCTTCCTGCGCCATTGAACAAAAATGGGAACGGTTGATCTTTCCCGGCAGGCCGTCGTATGGTCTTTTGCGCAGAGGAGAAGGACCGCATGACTTCCCGGGAACGGATACTGTTGACCCTCCGCGGCGGCCAAGCCGACCGCGTGCCGATTTCGACCTACGAATTGGTGGGCTGGAACAGCCGGGCCTTTGAAAATAACGATCCGTCCTATCGCGCGTTGATGGACGTCATCCGTGAAAAAACCGATTGCCTGGCCATGTGGGGGCCGGGGTCCAACGCGCGATTTCTCGAATCCGCTTATCCCGTCGAGATTACGGGTTCCGAGCGCCGCGAAGGGAATGCCACCGTCTATTATCAGACTGTTCACACGCCGAAAGGTCCGCTCACGCGATCCTACAAGGTTTTCGACAACGTCCATACCACGTGGATGACGGAGCATTGGTGCAAAAGCCTCGACGACGTGGACAAGGCCCTGTCGGTACCGTATGAACCGGTTACCTACGACGCATCGGACCGCGCGCGGATTGACGGCGAAGTGGGGGATCGCGGCATTATCATGGACGGTCTTGCCGATCCGTTGTGGATGGCGGCGGACTTGATGGAATTTGGACAATACACGGTGTGGGCGCTTTCGGAGACGGACCATTTCGCGCGAACGGTCGAGATTCTGCACGAACGCTGCATGGAGAACCTGCGCCGCCATTTGGCCGCGAACGTTTCCGACCTCTATCGCATCTGCGGTCCTGAATACGCCACGCCGCCCTATTTGCCGCCGGAACTGTTCGATCGCTTCGTCACGCCTTACGTGAAGGAAATGGTTGAACGGCTCCACGAAAAAGGGGCGCTTGCGCGATTCCATTGCCACGGACGCATCGGGCAGGTTCTCGACATGATCGTGGCGACAGGGGCGGACGCACTTGACCCGTGCGAGGCGCCGCCGGACGGCGACATCGAGTTGGCGGAGGTAAAACGGCGCGCGGGAGATCGGCTTTGTCTCTGCGGCAATCTGCAACTGAAACTGCTCGAACACGGTTCGCGGGAAGAGGTGCGGCAGGCCGTCATCGCCTGCATGGACGCGGCGAAACAGGGCGGTGGCTACATCATCCTTCCCACCGCCGCGCCCATCAACACCCCCCTCGCCCCAAAAACGGAAGCGAATTACATTACGTTCATCGAAACCGCCCTCGAATGCGGCGCCTATGCTTGAGATATTCGGCAGGGAGGTGCGGACCGTTCATTCCATAACGTATAATCAGCCGATTCAATGGAGGTTCTTTCCGCATGAACAAAGATCGCGTCGCCCAGTTGATTCGTGAGTTGCTGGTGGAAATCGGCGAGGATCCCGAACGGGAAGGATTGCTCAAAACGCCGGATCGCGTGGCGCGGGCCTACGAGTTCCTAACGGCTGGTTATCGGGCGTCCCTCGAGTCCGTCGTCAACGACGCCGTGTTCGAGTCGGAATCGAACAACATGATCATCCTTCGGGACATCGAGGTGTACAGCCTGTGCGAACATCACATGTTGCCCTTCTTCGGACGCTGTCATATCGGTTACATCGCCCGGCATAAAGTCCTCGGCGTGAGCAAACTGGCCCGCATCATGGATTGTTTTTCGCGGCGCTTGCAGATTCAGGAACGGCTTACGGCGGAAATCGCCCGCGCCATCATGAAGATGACACAGGCGGAGGGCGTCGGCGTGGTCATGGAGTGCCGCCACCTGTGCATGATGATGCGGGGCATCGAAAAACAAAACGCGCTCATGACCACCTCGTCGGTGCTGGGTAGTTTTCACTCCGACGACGCCACCCGCGCCGAATTCCTGAACCTGGTCGGGCGTCATGTGCAATAGCGGTCCGCCATGTCCGTAGCGGCCGGAGAAAAGGCGCAAAAGCGAATTGCCCTGCTTGCCGCGGGAATGATGCGCCGCGCCATCGAGGAAACCGGCGGGCGCGAAGTCTTTTTCGCGGGATCGCTCGACGCAAGGGGAATGGTCGAACGCGTGCGCGTCTGCGCGCGCGGAACCGAGGAGGCCGTGCCGGCCTTTCTCGACATGCTGGCGCCGCGCGACGTGTTGATCCACAACCACCCCTCCGGCGGGATCGAACCATCCCGCGCCGATCTCGAAATCGCCGCGGCCTGCGGCAACAACGCGCACGGCGTCTATATCGTGGACAACGAGGTCGAGCGCGTTTACGTTGTCGTCGAACCATTCGTGGACAAGGAACTGCGCAAACTCGATCCCGGCGAAATGGCGCGCGTGTTCAATCCGGCGGGCAACCTAGCCCGTGTCGTGCCGCGTTTCGAGGTCCGGCCCCAGCAGCGGACCATGCTCGAACTGGTCTCGCGCGCGTTCAACCACGACGGCATCGCGGTCATCGAGGCGCCGACGGGCGTCGGCAAGACCTTCGCCTACCTGCTGCCCGCCGTGTATTGGGCCGCGCGCAACGGCGAGCGCATCGTGATTTCGACCCGTACCATCAACTTGCAGGAACAGATCATGTTCAAGGACATCCCGTTGCTGAAGAAGGCCCTGAAGGCCCAGTTCAACGCGGTTCTTGTCAAGGGTCGATCGAACTACGTATGCCGGCAGAAACTCGCGCGCACCGTGTCGGAGACCACGTTGTTCGACGACGAGAAAATGCAGGAATCCATCAAGGCGCTGGCCGAATGGGCCGCGAACACGCAGGACGGCAGCCGTTCGGATCTCCCCTTCATGCCGTCGCGCGAGTTGTGGGAGCGCATCTGCGCCGAAACGGACATGTGCGCCGGGTCGCGGTGCCCGAACACGAAAACCTGTTTCGTCACGAAAGCGCGCCGCGAAGTGGCCAAGGCGGACATCATCATCGCCAACCACCACATCGTCTTCTCGGACACGAGCCTGAAGCGCGAACTGGGCGACTTCTCGTCGCTGGCGGTTCTGCCCGCGTACCGTCGCGTAATTTTCGACGAGGCCCACAGCATCGAGGACAGCGCCACGGAGTATTTCGGTTCGGAAACGTCGCGGCTGGGTCTGTTGGCGCTGCTGAACCGCTTCCAGCGCCACGAACACGGCCTACTCCCCTTCATCAAGACGCGGCTCATCAAGGATCGCCGGACGGCGGACCGCGAATACCGCGAAACAATTATTGACATCGTGGACAACCGTCTGCTGCCGTCGCTGGCCGGCGTCCGGGAGGGGGTGCGATCGGCTTTCGATGCGTTGCGCGAACTGACCGCGATGAAGTGCAGGCAAATCGGGCGCGACATCAAATGGCGGCTGACGGAAGAGGCCCTGGGAGACCATGCCGTCCGCGAGGTTCACGCCGTTTACGTCCTTCCGCTGGTCGAGGAAATCGCGTCGTGCGTGACGCAATGCCGGACCCTCCTGGAATTGCTCCGGCGCGCCAAGCCCGACGACGATTCGTCCGAGCCGCCGTTTCTGGCCGAAACGACCGAACTCGACGCGTATCGCGCGCGCCTCGAAGGACACGGGAAGGTGCTGGCCGAAATGACGAGGCCGGAACTCGAACCGAACACGGTCCGCTGGATTGAAATAGACAGCCAGAATCCGAAATACGTGCGGGCGGTGCGCTGCTTTCTCGACGTCGGCCAATGCCTGGCCGATTGGGTCTATGAAAACCTCAAAAGCGTCGTCATGGTTTCCGCCACCCTGAGCGTGCGCCAGTCGTTCGATTTTCTTTTCGAGCGGATCGGCCTCAACCGGACGGAACCCGCCCGCATCGAGACGGCCATCCTCGACACGCCCTTCGATTTTTCCCGGCAGGCATTCCTTGGCATCGCGATGGATATCGCCTCGCCGGACGACCCCAAATTTCTCGAAGAAAGCGTGGAAAGCATCCGGCGCATCCTCGCCATCACGCACGGCCACGCGCTGATCCTGTTCACGTCTTTTTATGCCCTCGATTACACGCATAAACGGCTCGAGGAGGAACTGCGGGGAACGGGCATTACGCCCCTGAAACAGGGCGAAGCCACGCGAACGCGGCTGCTCGACCGGTTCCGGTCCGACGTGTCGAGCGTACTGTTCGCGACGGACAGTTTCTGGGAAGGCATTGACGTGGCCGGCGAGGCGCTGCAATGCGTCATCCTGCCCAAACTGCCGTTCCGCGTGCCGACCGAGCCCATTCTCGAAGCGCGCGCGGAGGCCATTGACCGCGCGGGCGGCAACTCGTTCATGCAATACACGGTCCCGCAGGCGGTCATCAAGTTCCGGCAGGGATTTGGACGGTTGATTCGCCGCCGCTCCGATACCGGCGCGATCATCGTGCTTGACCGCCGGATTGCCGCCAAATACTATGGTAAGGTATTTCTTGATTCGCTGCCCGGCGTGCCCGTGATGCGAGGCACGCGGGCGGCAATGTACGATGCGCTCGAACGTTTTTTCGCGGAGAAAGACCATGAACAAATCCAGAATTGACGAAATTCGCGTGGATGTAACCCGGTGCATGGCGGATGCCGTGGGCGCGGAGCACGGCATCACACCGGCCGAGCTGAAGGCGATCGCGCCGCGCGTGCGCGAGGCGCACACAATTTTGCGCAGGGAACGCCGGGACAAGGTCTACGGTTTCTACGACCTGTACAAGCACGACGCCGTCTTTCGGAATGTCAAAAAAAAGGCCGCCCAATTCCTCGACAAAGGCGCCGAGAATGTGGTGGTGCTCGGCATCGGCGGCTCCGCATTGGGAACGACCGCGCTGTTGACCGCGCTCAAGCCGCCGTACTACAACACGCTGGATCGCAAGGATCGCAGCGGCTATCCGCGGCTTTTCGTGATGGACAACATAGACCCCACGACCTTCGCCGCCATGATGCGCCTGTGTCCGCCGGAAAAGACGCTGTTCAATGTCATCTCGAAATCGGGCGACACCGCCGAAACGGTCACGCAACTGTTGATCGTCATTGACGCCCTGAAGAGGAGTGTCGGCGCGGCCCGCATCAAGAACCATCTCGTCGTCACGACGAATCCCCCCAACGCCCCCAAGGCCAGCCTGTTGCGCCCCGTCGCGGACTTGTACGGACTCGACGTGTTTGAAGTGCCGCTGAACGTCGGCGGCCGTTTTTCGGTCTTTTCACCGGTCGGCATGTTTCCGGCGGCCCTGCTGGGCATGAAACTCGACGCCATGCGCGCGGGATGCGAAGCGATGGACAAGCGGTGCGGCGCGGGGGACTTGAAAACCAATCCGGCTTATCTGCGCGCGGCCATCCATTACTTGGCCGACACGAAAAAAGGCAAGTGCATGTCGGTGATGATGCCGTATGCGGATGGGTTGCGGGACGTGGCCGACTGGTACCGCCAGTTGTGGGCGGAAAGCCTCGGAAAACGTAAAAGCCTGGACGGCAAGGACGTCTATGCCGGCCAAACGCCGATCAAGTCCCTTGGCGTGACGGATCAGCATTCGCAGGTTCAATTGTACCGGGAAGGTCCCAACAACAAGATCTTCACGATCATCGAGGCCGCCGCATTCGATGTCACGCTCCGGATTCCGAATCTTCCGGATGTGCTGAAGGCCGTGCCGCAATTCGCGTATTTGTCCGGCCACAGCATGAACAGCCTCATGGCGGCGGAACTCCTCGGAACGATGGATGCCCTGAAAATCAGCCGGCGCCCCGTCATTCACGTCACCCTGCCCAGAATCAATGCCAACACCGTCGCGCAACTGCTGTATATGCTTGAAGTGGAAACGGCCATGGCAGGCCGCCTGTACAACGTCAACACGTTCGATCAACCCGGTGTCGAGGAAGGCAAGAATATCGCCCGGGCCTTGATGGCGCAAAAAGCCTGAACGGCCGGGCTTGCGGGCTACAGGCCCCAGGAGACGACAACTGAATCCGAATCTCCCTTCATCCGCCGCGCGCCCCTGCGGACCTTCACCATCGGGCGGTTTCCCCGAATTTGGCAGCGGCGGCGATCTGGCGGGCGGCCGTCGTTCGCGCCACTCGTTCCGCTTGTGCGTCTTTGCGGCCGTCGCCATTACCGCCATGCTCTGGTTTTCGGAACGCTATCTGCGCTACGAACTCGTCGAAAGCCAATATATCGCGGCCTTGACGCTTGAACCGGAATCGGCCCGGGCAATGCTCCGCCAAGTGGTCAAACGCGACGCGGCGATCCGCGAAACCCCTACCCCAAAATACCTGGCCGCGCTGGCCGAGCGAGAGGAATCGGATCTAATCCTGCCCACCTACGAACGGGCGTGCAAGGCCGACCCGAACAATCCCTTCACCGCCCTGCGTTTTGGATGCCGCCTGTTCGCGGCAGACCGTTTTGCCGAGGCGCAGGCGCAATTTCAGCGGGCCGCCGCGTTGCTTTCGGACAATACTTGGCCCCTGTACCTGTCGGCGGCGACACAGCCATTTCTAAAGCCGGATTCCGAGGCCGCTCTGGGCGATGCGCTGGCCCTGTTGGCCAAGGCCAACAACAACAATGCCCCCTTGGTCGTTCCACGCCCGTTGTGGACTTCCGCCATGCCCGAACGCGGATACCGGTACGAAAAACTGCGCCGCCAAATCGTGGACGAATTCTGCGCGCCGTTGTACCGTTTCGCGGATCTGGCTGTAAAACAGGGCCGCCAAGCCTCCCTGCAACGCCAGGCGCCGTATTGGGACAGCTGGCTCGAAACGTTGCAACATGCCGGCGAGCGCATCGCCATGGGTTCGGTAATGCCAGACCCATCCCCCGCGTCGAGTTCGTTTGCACGCCATGCACAGGCGGGCGGGGGCAGCGTGCAGGCCACGGCCGGCATCCACATCGCCTTGATGGCATTGGACGAACGGATTGCCCTTCACGCCCAACAAGGCGCCGCCGCCAATCCTGCCTTTGAACAAAAGCGCGCCCGGTTGGCCGATGCGCTCGAACAACTGAATGCCTTTGAGGAAACACGCGATCGCCGGATTGCAGCCAATCGGCGCCGCTACGCCCTGCCATTGCACTTGTGCTGGCAGACGGCCGGCGTGTTCTTTCTTGCCTATGCAGTGGCATACGGCTTGAACGGATTGATGCGTGTCGGGCGCCGATCATGGACGCTCGATCATTCCCGCTTGGGCGTGACCGCCTTGGCTGCCGGCCAGATCGTGATGCTGTTTTTGCTGGCGCTATTGGCATTTTTACAGGGACAACCGGCCGTGTCCCTGGCGCATCTGGAAGGATTGCGCACCGTCTGGTGGGCCTTTGTCTTCCTGTTGATCCTTTTCGGCTGCATCTATCCGCATATTCGCCTCCCTTCGAGCGGTGCCGCCGTGGCCAACTGCCGCCGCCGCCTGAGGCAAATCGAGCAGGAAAATGGTTCTCGGGAAGCAAATGCCGTTCCTCCGGTAAGCGACGCTTCGCTGCCCGAGGCGCCGGAGACCGAGACCGGCATGCTGCGCGCGGCGCGCGGCGCGCGGCGAATCGCCTTTCTGGCATTCATGCGCCGTTATTTCGGCGCGCTACTTGGCCTGTTTCTCTGCACCCTTTCGGCATGGGCAATCGGGTATCGCATCGCCACCACGCTGTATCCCTGGCAATTGGATGTGCTCGCAACGGGGCTGGGCCGGGAAGAGGCCGCGCTGGTGCAACAGGTTGTCGCGTTTCTCGCCAAGGCCGCGTCATGAGAGGATCCTAACGTCCATGCCCGCCTCGACATCCGAACTGGTGGCCGGATGCCTGCGCGGCGATGACGGCGCCAAGGCGTCGTTCTACGTCGAATTCAGCGGATTGGTCCGGCGCGCGGTGGCTCGCCGGCTGACCGCAATGGGCATGGACCGACAATGGCGCACGGAAACGGAAGACATCGTGAATGAAGTCTTCGAACGCATCTTTTCCAACGAGTGTCGCCTGTTGCGCCGACTGCATCATCCATCCCGCATTCATGCGTGGCTGGTGGCCGTTGCCGCCAATTACACCGTGGATTACCTCCGGCGACTCGAAACACGCGGATACGGATGGCTCCAATCCCGCACGAATCCCGCCGGGGAATGCGTCCCCAATACGGACGCCCTTCCCTGTTCACCGGACTGTGCGCTGGAACACAAGGAACAAAAAGAACGGCTGAATCGGGAATTGGAGAAACTTTCCGGCCAAGAACGTTTGATCCTGGATTTATTCTATGTGCAAGGCATGAAATACGTGCAAATTGCCGGGATGTTGGCCTTGAATGTCAATACGGTCTCGGCCAAACTCCGCCGCGCACGCGAAAAACTGCGACGGGCCCTCAAGGAGAGAAACCATGATCTCGCCTGTTGAAAACTTCGGCTCGCATTGTCCGGATCCCCGGCTGCTGGAGGAATATGCCGTCCGGCACGCCAAGGGTATGGCGCCGGATTCGCCGGACCTTGACGATCATCTATCCGCTTGCAAAAAATGCCGGGACCAGTTCAAAAAAAACGTCACGGAAGCGCTCGGGCTGATACCGCTTCTAGCCACCCCGTCAACGGCTTTCGGAATTTGCCTTCCCCTGGAAGAATTGGGATGTTATCTGGACGGCACGCTTTCTCCCGCCGATCGGATTCATGCGGAATCGCACCTTGCGCATTGTTCGCAATGCAAGACCGCTTTGACGGAGTTATCCCAGGAGACCTCCGCCCTTTTAGAGGAAGAGGCCAACGGCCTGCCAGTGATGGCTGTCGAAGCGCCTGACGATCTCCGAAACCATCCGACCGTTTCAGCCAAAAGCGGAGCATCCTCCGATATGGACTTCAACATGGAAAAATGGCTGGATACGCACGAATCACCACAGGAAAAGGCCCCCGCTGAAATGACCGAAAGCACATTGAAAGACGGCCTTGACCGCCGGATTGGCCGTCATAAACATTGACCTGCCGTACTAAAATTACACGGTACCTCGTCCGCTGATCTTCGCAATTCCGGGTTGACACCCATGAGGCCGTGGGTTATAATGCAATCACAAGATGCGTAATCTATGAATTATAGGACTCTTTGCGGGTTGAACTGTAATTTTTTAAGCATGCGTTTTTGAACCTTGATCTGAACCGGTAACGGAGGATACGACTGTGAGCGAGCGTGAACAGAAAGCCTATACAACATTTGAAGCAGCCAAGATTTGCCATGTGACCCATCACAGTATCAAGAACTGGATCAAACAGGGACTGATCAAGGCGTCGCGCACACCCGGCGGCCATTACCGGATTTTGGAAAAAGATCTGGATGCATTTCGCGAGCAATACGACATGTTTCCGCGCGACAAGGGCCCTTCCCGCAAGCGGGTCATGGTGGTGGATGACGATCCGGACGCCTTGGCGATGATCGAGCGAATTCTGACGGATGAAGGCTTTGAGTTGATCAAGGTCAGCAACGCAACGGAAGTGGGTCTGAAGGCCGCGCAACTGTTGCCGGATCTCATTTTACTCGATTTTCTCATGCCGGATATCAACGGTTTCGAGGTGACCAAGGCCCTGCGCGCCAATGAGGCGACGCAAAGCATTCCCATCATGGCGGTGACCTGCCTGACCAAGGAAAAGGACATCGAGCGGATATTTTTATGCGGGGCGGACGAGTATCTGGCAAAGCCCTTCAAGATTGACGATCTACTAAAGAAGGTAAGGGATTTGGCTGGACGCGAGCACGCTGTGGAGTAACTGACAGGGCCGGGGCCCGTGCCGGAGCGTCATGCGCTGGAGTCAACGTCGAGGCGGAATCGAACGCAAGATCCTGACCCCTATCATCTGGGTGGGTATCATTCCGATTACCATTGCACTTATTGTCGGTTACGGTGTCACCCATGAAGGTCAGCGCAAAGCCGTGCAGCGCACGCTTTCCACCGCGGCCCAAACCACGGCCCGCGGGCTGGTGTTGGCGCTTGAATCGCGATTGCGCACCGTGCGATCGCTTGCACACGACCCGGAAATCGTCGCCGCGTTGGCGACACGCGCCGGCGTGGAGCCGGAAACCGCGGACAAGCTCCTTCAACGCTTGAAAATCGAGGCGCGCAACGCGGGGGACGGTCCGTCGGTATACAGCCTTTATGATGCATCGGGCCAACTCGTTTTCAGCACGGAACAGGCGCCCGAGTCGGATCTCTCGCATCCTGAATGGCGCGAGATGTTCTCCCAGGCCGCATTTGTCGGGGAACTGTTCCGGTATTCGCCCGAACGCAACCGGTACGAGGCGCGGTGCGTGGCGCCGGTCGTCAATCCCGTAACCAACGATCGCGTTGGTTTTCTGTGCGAGGATCAGGGCGTATCGGCATTGATGGATTTCACTTTCGGCCATGCGGGACGGCGCCAGGATGACGAGTTCGGCACCGACGGATACCAGATGGCCCGGGTCGGCGAAAACGGCGGCGTGCTGATGTCCTATCTGGACCTGAACGCCATGCCGCCCCTGAAAACCGAAGGCGCCGCCCCGAGACTGCAACAGCGTCTGGCCGCGCCCGACGCGCCCGAATCGGGCGTCATGCGCGTCATGAACTACAAAGCGCACGGAAAAACGCAAAGCGTCCTCCTGGCTTTTCACCGATTGCAGGGGCGCGAGGCTTCCTATCGCGAGTACATCGTGGTGTATCGCCCCGCCGTCGAGGTTTTCGCCAACATCAACGCATGGGCAATCTACTCGATTGTCGGGGCAGTGCTGATCATCGGCCTGTTTTGCATCATCGCCTATCGCAATGTACACAACAATATCGTCCGCCCGGTCATGCTGCTCAACGAAGGCGCCCAAATCATTCGGCAGGGCGACCTTGAATTGAAACTTAAAATTGGAACCGGCGACGAAATCGAGGAACTGGCCTCCTCCTTCAACAAAATGGCCCAGGCGCTCAACCAGAATATCAGCCAGTTGGAGGAGTCGGAGGAAAAATACCGTACGCTCATCACCTCGATGCGCGATGGCATTTACCAGACGGACGCCGACGGCAACCTGACGTTCATCAATCCCGCCGGCGCGGAAATCTTCGGATTCAATTCGTTCACGGAAGCCTTGGGGCTCAACCTGCGCGAACTGTTTCTTGAGGAGATTGACTTGGCGCGCATGGCGCGGGAACTGTCCATCAAGCACTTCATCGAACGCACGCGGGTATGGATGAAGTGCAAGGACGGGCGATCGATCTGCATCGAATTGTCGGGCAACCGGATAACGGATGAGGATGGCAATTTCGCGGGCGCGGAAGGCATCTTTCGGGATGTAACCGCCAGCGTCCGCCTGGAACAGCAGGCCCGTGAGCGATCGGAACGCATCAGCGCGATCAACCAAATCGCAAACGTCATCAACTCTAGTCTCGAGGCAGGGCGTCTACACGAAAGTCTTATTGTCGAACTCAAGAAGATCGTCAATTTCGAATATGCCGCCGTTTCCTTGTTGAATGAAAAGGGCGAGAGTTTCGAAAAACGCCTGTTATGGCCCGAACAACGCGAACTGGAGGCCGCGCCGGCGACCGCGCCCAGCGTGGCGGCCTGGGTCGTCCGCCACCGAAAGAGTCTTTTCCAAGACGACATGAACGAGCAGACGTCGGAATTCACTTCGGAATTCCCACCCGACACGCGCAGTTGCCTTTGCGTCCCGCTTTATGCGACGGGGCGGATTATCGGCACGCTGGATCTCGCGTCGAACCATGCTTTCGCATTCAGCAAGCACGACATGGACGTGCTCGAGGAAATGGGTCCCCATATCGCGATTGCCCTACGCAACGCCCGCCTGCTGGACAATCTGCAACAATCCCTCGACGAAGTGACGCGCGCCCGGGAGAAATTGCACGAGGTAAACGAGGAACTCAAGACGCTCGACGAGATGAAGACCAATCTCCTCTCGAACGTCTCCCACGAACTTCGGACGCCGCTGGTCGCCGTGATGGGTTACACGGACATGTTGTACAACGGCAAGGTCGGGGCCATCAACGACACCCAGCGCGAATACCTGGGAATCATTCTGCGCAATGTCGAAAAACTTGTGACGCTCATCGAAAACCTGCTCGACTTTTCGCGCCTGCATCGCGGCACCGAGAAACTCGTGTTCGACATGTTCGATTTGGTCGAATGCGCGCGCGCCAGCATTCAAAATGTGCAGCCCGTCGCCGACAGCCGATCCATTCGCGTGGAACTGGTCGCGCCCCATGAAAAGGTCATGGTCGAAGGCGACAAGGGCAAGATGGGCCAAGTGTTCAACAATCTCTTGTCGAACGCCGTGAAGTTCAACCATCAGGGAGGCTGCGTCACAGTCGAAATTCACGTCCGGGAGGATTCCGTCGAGGCAATTGTCAGCGACACGGGCATCGGTATCCCTCCCGAGGCGCTGGACAAGGTGTTCACGCGGTTTTACCAGTACGACGGGTCGTCCACCCGCAAATACGGCGGAACCGGCATCGGCCTGTCCATCGCGCAGGACATCGTGCGCCTCCACGGCAGCCGGATTACGGTCACAAGCGAATTGGGCAAGGGCAGTGTTTTCCGGTTTGCGCTGCCCCTTTACAAGCCTTCCCAGTACGCGCAGGGAACCTTGTCGGACGAAATGCTGCTTCCGGCCCAGACCCATCTCCTGATGGCGCTCCTCACCCAGGATCGCGGTCTCAATTTGCAGATCCGCGACTTTTTGATTTCGGAGGGCATGGATGTCGTCCATGCCGCCCAGACGGACCACTGCCTGCAACTGGTCGAGCGCCACCACCCCGATTGCATCATGGTGGATGCCGACGGCATGGACGAGGGCGCGGACGCGCTCGAACGGATCCTTGCCGATCCCGTAGCCGGCGCCCTGCCGGTGATCCTTCTGGCCAACGATCCCGAATTGCACAACCGGTATCACACTCGCGTGGCGGCGCATTTGAACGGCGGATTTCGCAAAAGCGGCCTGTTGAGCGCAATCCAAAACGCCATGAGCCAAAAAACCTCCGGCGCGCGCCCCCCGGAACCGAAACATCTGGGAAACAAGATCCTCTGCGTGGACGACGATCCCGAGGTCATCATTTTCATTTCGCGCTGCCTCCAGACCGAGGGATACGCCGTGGATTCCTGCACATCGGGCCAGGAAGCGCTGGCAATGGCCGCCTCTCGGCAGTATCAGTTGATCCTGCTCGACATCGCAATGCCGGGATTGGACGGATGGGAGACGTGCCGCCGCCTCAAGAACGATCCGGGATTGGCCGGCATCAAGGTCTATTTTGTGACCGCCAAGCCCATAGAACGCTATGGCGCCCGTATCCAGGACGTATTCGCGGACGGCTATCTGATGAAACCATTCCGTCCGGAAGACCTTATTGATCTTGTCCGGGGCATCATGCCCATGCCCGACGAAGTCTAGCCCCGGCCCGATGCTGCCGCCCCGACACGTCACGCCCACGCCCCTCCCGGCGCCGATCCGCTCAATTCTGCGTTACACGCGCCCCTATTGGCGCATTTATGTCGCGGGATTGTTGCTGGCTTTGGTTTTTGTCGGTGTCGGGTTGGCGATGCCGGTGGTTCTTCGGCTCGTCGTCGCGGAATTTCAGGCCGGCACGATGACGCAGCGACGCCTGGTGTTTTTTTTCTTTGCGCTGCTGGCCATGTCCCTGATTACCGGCATTGCACGGTTTTTCGAGCGGACGCTGATTATCGGCGCTTCGCGCAAATGCGAATACGATCTTCGCAACGCCTTCTTCGCGCACGTACAAACGCTTTCGCGCGACTTCTTCAACCGGACGCCCACAGGCGACATCATGGCGCGCGCCACCAACGATCTCAATTATGTGCGGATGTTTCTCGGCCCCGGCATCATGGGCGCGATTGACATGGTCCGGTTGCCGATGGCCCTTGCCCTGATGCTTTACCTGAGTCCCTGGCTTACTTTTCTTTCGCTTGTCCCGCTTCCGCTGATCACCCTGCTCGTCTATCTCTTTATTTCCTTCATTCACCGGCAATCCGAACGCGTGCAGGCCCAGTACGCCGCCGTTACCGCCCGCGCCCAGGAAAATCTGGCCGGCATGCGCGTCGTGCAGGCGTACGGCATCGAGGATCGCGAGGCGGAATCGTTCCAATCCGAATGCATGAAGTATCTGCGCGAGAATATGCGGCTGGCGGGGGTCATGTCGCTGGCATGGCCGATGATAGGGCTGACCGTCGCCCTGATGATTCTGCTTGTGCTCTGGCGTGGAGGCGTCATGGTAATTGGCGGACAGTTGACCATCGAAGACTTCACGGGGTTCATCGTCTGCATGCTGATGCTCGTGTGGCCGCTGGCCGAATTCGGGTGGATTTTGACCCTGTACCAGCAGGGCGCCGTGGGCATGAACCGAATCAACGAAATCCTTGCCGAACAACCGTCCATTGCGGATGGTCCCTGGACGCGCCCCGAACTCACGATAACGGAAGGCGGCGTCCGTTTTGAAAAGGTCTCCTTCGCGTATGAAGGAAGACCGATCCTCGATGCCATTGACTTCGACATTCCGGCGGGAAAGACCGTGGCCATCGTCGGGCCGACCGGGTCGGGCAAATCAACCATTGCCGCCCTGTTTGCGCGCGAATGCCACCCCGTATCGGGGCGTATCCTTTTGGATGGACAGGAGATTCAGGCCTATCCGTTGAAAACCGTGCGGAACGCGCTCGGTTACGTGCCGCAGGACACATTTCTCTTTTCCGCCAGCATTCGCGACAACCTTTGTTTCGGACGCCCGGACGCCCCCCGTGAACTCATGGACGCGGCCTGCGACGTCGCCCAATTCACGGAGACGGTGCGCCAACTCCCGCAAGGGTACGACACATTGCTGGGCGAGCGCGGCGTCAACTTGTCCGGCGGCCAGAAGCAGCGCCTCGCGATTGCCCGCGCGGTCATTCGCGAACCGCGGATCTTCATCCTCGACGACGCGTTGTCCAGCGTGGACACTCACACCGAAGAGGCCATTCTGCAAGGGCTGAAACGCGTCATGGCCGGGCGAACCAGCCTGATCATTTCGCACCGAATCTCGACGATTCGCCACGCGGACCTGATCCTTGTGATTGACGGGGGACGGATCGTCGAACGCGGCACGCATGGCGATCTTGCCTCGCGGGGAGGACTTTATGCCCGCATGTACGAACATCAACTGCTCGAAGAGGAACTGGAAAAAGCGTGAGCGAAGGCTATCACATCGGCGATGAACTGGAGACGCGTCCGTACGACGCCGGCTTGATGCGGCGCCTGCTCGGCTACGCCCGCCCCTACCGCCGGCTCCTGATCCTCGCGACCATGCTGCTCCTGCTCACGGCGCTGCTCGGCAGCATTGTGCCCTGGCTCAACTGGAAGGCCATTGCATGGTACATCAACAGTCCCGAACGTCTGGCGTTGTCGCATTCCGGGGACGCCGTAACGGCGCCCGCGGCATTCCCGGAATTAGCGGCGCGGGAAGCCCATGATCGTTCGCGGTTGCTCCTGTTGATCGCCGCAACGGCGTTGTTGCTCCTCGTCGAAGCCGCAGCGCATTACGGCCAGATGCTGATCGTGGCCCACGTCGGCCAGCGGGCGATGCTCCGGATGCGCATGGATGTCTTCACGCATTTGAACCGGATGTCGTTGCGCTTCATGGACCGCAATCCGCTGGGCCGCCTGATCACGCGCGTCACCAATGATGTCGAAAAGTTGCAGGAAACCATCGTGAGCGGCGTCGTGCAGGTCGTAAGCGACCTCTTCGTTTTCTTCGTCGTCCTTGGATTCATGGCATGGAACAACTGGCAATTGACGATCATCGCGCTCGCGCCGCTTCCTGCCGTGTTTGTCTCCAGTGCCGTGTTTCGCAAATACGCCCAAGCCTCGTACCTCGAAATCCGCAAACGGATCGCGCGTCTCAATGCGCACATGCAGGAAAGCATCGGCGGCATGCGCATCGTCCAGGCCTTTGTCCGTGAAAAAGCCCGTTTCGACGAATACGATCGCCGCAACAAGGATCATCGAGACGAATGGCTCCGCCAGATTCGCTACTACGCCTATTACTTTCCCGTGGTTGATTTCCTCGGAACCCTTTCGCTGGCCCTGATTGTCCTGTACGGCGGCAGCCAGATTCTCGCGGCGCAGCAGTTGCTGGGCGGACCCGCCGACATCGGCATGTTTTTCGCCTATGTGCAGTGGTCCGAGCGTCTCTATGGCCCCATTCGCGCGCTTGCGGACCGCTACAACCTCCTGCTCGAAGCCATGGCGTCCTCCGAACGCGTGTTCGGATTGCTCGACACGCCGGAAGACCTGATTGACAAACCCGGCGCCATGACGATTGATCGAATCGAGGGGCGTGTCGAGTTCGATCGGGTGTGGTTCGCATACGATGACAATCAATGGGTTCTCAAGGACATCAATCTTGCCATAGCCCCCGGCGAACGCCTCGCCATCGTGGGCCACACCGGCGCCGGCAAAACCACGTTTACAAACTTGCTGAGCCGGTTCTATGATGTCCAGCGGGGACGCGTCCTTATTGACGGACTCGACGTGCGCGATTATGCGAGGATTCCTTTGCGCAGACAGATCGGCGTCGTGCTGCAGGACGTCTTTCTGTTCTCCGGTTCGATCGCGCACAACATTCGGCTGGGCAATCCCGACATTGACGATGCGCGCATCCGCGCCTGCGCGGACTATGTCAACGCGGCGCCGTTCATCGAAAAACTGCCCGGCGGCTACGAATACAACGTCGGGGAACGTGGCTGCAACCTCTCGACCGGCCAACGGCAACTGCTCGCCTTTGCGCGCGCCCTTGCGCACGACCCGCGCATCCTCGTCCTGGACGAGGCGACATCGAACGTGGACACGGAGACCGAGGCGCTTATCCAGGACGCCATTGCAAAACTGATGCAAAACCGCACCTGCATCGTCATCGCGCACCGGCTGTCTACCATTCAACATGCCGGACGCATCGCCGTCATGCACCACGGCGAAATCCGGGAAATCGGCTCCCACCAGGAACTTCTCGCCCGCCGCGGACTTTATTACACGCTGTACCGTTTGCAGTACACCTGACCGGCGGATCCCGATCGCATGCGGCGAGGCATCCGGCAACAAGCCAAAATGAATGGGGGCTTGACAAAACCGGTCCATTCATGGTCAAATATAACTGAAGAGAAATTCAGTCATCGAAGGAGGCTCGTCTCATGGCGCACGGACTCACCCGCCGGCAGGCCGCCATCCTGCATTTTATCGTGGCGTCCATCCGGGATCGCGGCTTCCCGCCGACCCTGGCGGAAATCGGCGATAAATTCGGGATTGCATCGCTCAACGGCGTGAACGACCATCTCGCGGCCTTGGAACGCAAAGGCTATATCGAACGTTCGTCGAAAGCGCGGGGGATACGCGTAAAGGATTGCGCCGCGGCGGGCCTGTATGAAAGCGCGCCGGGCGTGTTGCCGCTTCTGGGCCGAATTGCCGCGGGCCAGCCGCTGCTGGCCCAGGAAAATATCGAGGGCCATGTGCCGGTGTCGCGGGAACTCGCCGGACGCAAGGCCTATTGCCTGCGCGTAAACGGCGACAGCATGATCGAAGCCGGCATTCTCGACGGGGATATCATTGTGGTCGATCAGGAACGGCCGCCGAAACCGGGTGATATCGTCGTGGCGCTTATCGGCGACGAGGCAACCGTCAAGCGGTATTATCCGCACGGGAAACATATCGAATTCCGCCCCGCCAATCCGGATATGCAACCGTTCACCGTGCCCGCGCAGTCGGTTCGGATGCAAGGGGTCGTCGTGGCCCTGCAACGGGCCATTGCCTGATCCCGAATTCACCGGGAACTCCCTTGCTTGCGGCCCGCGGGACAGACTGTCCAGTCTGTCATTGCTGGAAAACCGGGCCGGTTGCATGTAGACAGACTCGACAGTCTGTTCTCCGGACGTTCCGCGCGCGCCTTCAAGGAATGATGCGTTGCAGCGCCTCCATCATGACCGGGCCGGCTTTTGGCCCCGGCGACATGCTGGTCAGATATTTCGCGTGCGGAATTTTCGCGTCGCCGAAATAGCGTTCCGGGCAGATATAGCCGAGATGATCCAATCCCAGGCCAAGAACGAATTTCGGTTTCGATTTCATCCGTTCTTTGGTTTGAAAGCCGTATTCAGGGGCGGTTTCGCCGAAGTGCGTGGCAAATTGCGCCGAACCCACCGCGAACCATGCCACTTCGGTCTCGACCGTTTCGGTGAAGGGACGCGACACCAGCCCCAAGGCGCTCATCAACTGGAATTTTGGATTTTCCACGGGCACGCGGACGACCGCATTCGCGAACCGGATCGCCGTTTCCGCGATCGGCACGGGATTTTTCACGGCTTCGAGAACCTTCGCGGCGAGATCCTCGCCGTATCGTTGGGCAAGGGGATAGGAGCGTTCCGGGGTTTTCGGCTGAACCCAGCACCCGATGGCCCCTTGCAGGAACAAATGGATGCCGGGGCGAACGCCCATGGCCTTGTAGAAGTATCCGACCCAGTCGCTGCCGGCAAGCGTCTCGTCCTCGAGGACGGTCGGGTGGCACGCGAAATGGGTCAGCGTCGCCAGCGGTTTGCCTTCCGTGTCGTTCACGAGGAGAACGGTGACGGAACTGTCGAGGATATCCGGTTCGCTGTCATTGTCCACCCATCCCTTGCATTCGGTTTCCGCATAGGCCAGCCGGACGGGCCGCAGCGCCTTTGCCGCCGCCGCTACTTGAGCAGCCGCCGTCTCGACGAGTTTGGCCATATAGGCGGCATCGCGCCCGCATTGGATTTCGTCGGCTCCGTAAATGCCTATCGTGTCCGGCGCGCAATGCGTATGGGTGGCTTGGACGATGACGCGTTCGGGCGCCAGCGGGATGCCTGTGGCCTGTTTGGCGGCGGCCTCGCGAATGGCCTTGGCCGTGTCGTATTGGATGCTGATGGCGTCAATCACGACCAAGGCCACGGTTTCCTTGCCGTCATGGAACACGGCAGCCTTTGCGAAGAGATCGTCGTGAATCCCCGTGCATTTGCGGTTGTAGTCGTATCCAGCCAGAAACACGCCATCGGACGGATTGACCGTGTCCATGGAAAATCCGGCCAGCAATTCCGGCTCTGCCGAAACAGTCGAACCGCCCAACGTCGCAATGAGCATAACCGACACAAGCATACACCTCGTCATTGAAAGAACCTCTCTTTTCGCGCCTGGAGAACGATTAGACCGCATGCGGATTCATGGGATCAAACCCGCACGCGCATTTTTCCCGCCCGGACCGTTGAAGAAAAAAGACCGGGCACATACAATAGACACGTGAATCGAACAGGAGGTTTCCGATGCAGATCGTCGTGAATGGGACAACCCGAACGGTTGCCGATCGCTTGCCGCTTTTGGACTTGTTGTCGTCGCTCGGCCTGAAGCCCGAATCCACGGTGGTCGAATACAACGGCGCCGTGCTTGAAAGGCCCCGTTTTCCGGAATTGTTGCTGAACGAGGGCGACACGCTGGAATTGGTGCGGTTTGTGGGAGGCGGTTGATGACGCACGCCGGACGCATGGCCCTTTTCCGCGCGGGCGATTTGTACGTCGTCATTACCGAATCGTTCTGCGGAGGCAGGAGCGCGATCGAAGTGCTCGACGCCGTGCTCGATGCCGGCGTGCGGCTGATTCAGTTCCGGGAAAAGGATCTGGATGATGCCGAACTGTTTCGCCGGGCGGAGTTGTTTCGCGCCCGGATACCCGAAGGCCGGGCGTTGCTGATTGTAGACGATCGCGTGGATGTGGCGCTGGCCGTGGGCGCGGACGGCGTCCATCTGGGCCAAAGCGATTTGCCGGTCGCGGCGGCGCGACGAATTGCGCCTGAATTGATTATTGGCGCCTCGTCGCATAATCCCGGCGAGGCCCTTGCGGCGCAGGACGCCGGGGCCAGTTATGTCAATATCGGCCCCATTTTCGCCACGCAGACCAAAACCGTTCCCACGGGGGCGATCGGACCGGATAGCATTTCCGTAATCGCGCCGCGCCTTCACATACCCTTTACGTGCATGGGCGGCATCAAGGCGCACAACATCGGCGAGGTGACGGTGCGCGGGGCGCGGCATGTCGCCGTCGTGACGGCCGTGACGGAAGCGCCGGATGTGCGCGCGGCCGCGATCGAATTGCGAAAGGCTATTCGAGGGACTGCACGTCCTTGAACAGGCGCGGAACGAGGATCAACGGATGATCCGCCGTGAAGGGATCTATCCCGTCGAATACGAGTTGCCGGAAAATGTCCGTTCCCGATGCGGTCGCCATGGCGTTGGGCACGTGAACGGCGGCCAGCCGTCCCTCGGAATCGTACTCGGCCCGAATGCCGCCCTCGGTTTCATGCGAGTAGACGCCCGTGTCCGCAAACACGAAATGTAACACATCCGACTTCGCTTCGTAAGAAATCCGCATGTCGTCCTGTCTGTTGACTCGCTCCACGCGATTGAATGAATCGTTCGCGCAACGGTGTCGCAGGTTGAAAGCTACGCCAGCGCAAACCGCGGCGCTTGCGTTTTCCATTTGCCGCGCGTGAAGTCCGGACATTCGACCGGCGCGCTGCCCAGCGCAATCGATCGCTCGGACAGCGCAATGATGGAACACATCGTTACCGAATCGTACACATCAATGGGCGTCTGGGTCCGGTTTCGAACGGCGTCGAGAAATTGCGCCAGTTCGAGGTCGTCCGTGCCGCCGTGGCTGCGCGCGGCGGAATCGCCGAGCATCGCCTTCCACCACGGGTGCTCGTACTGTTCCTGGTATGGCGCGAACGGCTCCCACTCGTGATATTTTGGACTCCGATCCACGATGTACACCGAGGCCTTGTCCTCGTCGTACAGGCCCAGCGTGCCTTGGATCATCCACCGGTTGTCGTAGGGACGCGGCAACTGCATGTCGTAGTTGATTACGATTGATTTTCCGAGATGCGTCCGCACCACGGTCGTCACAATGTCGCCTTGCCTGTATTTGCGTTTCGCGTTTGGATGGTCCGCGCCGAACTTGCGCGTGAAATAGGCGTTGATGGCGCGCGAGTCGGTGGCGGTCGAGGTGGCCGTGGCGAAGGCGTCGCCGCAGTTGATGTTCATCCAACTCAGGACCGGCCCCATGCTGTGTGTGGGATACTGGTCGCGGTTGTAGCGGACAAGAAACTCGCCGCCCCAGCGGATATTGCCCTGCGGGTCGAAGAACCAATGGTCAATACAATCGTGCGAATGCGCGCAATGGCAGTGGACGATTTCGCCGAGGATTCCCTCGCGAATCATCCGCAGCACGGCTAGGTTGTCCCGCCGGAAACTCCAGTTTTCGAGCATCATGCAGGGGACTTTCGTCTCCTCGTGCGTGTTGACCAAAGCCCAGCATTCCTCGAAGGACATGGCCGCGGGCACCTCGACGCCCACGTATTTCCCGCATTTCATGCCATGCACCGCCATCGGCGTGTGCCAATTCCAAGGCGTGGCGATAATTACCGCGTCGAGATCCGAACGCTCCATCAAGTGCTTGTAGGCCTCTTCTCCAGAACCGTACCCTTCGGGTTTCGGCTGGCCGGCCTTTTCCACCATGCCGAGGGCGCGGTTCAGATGGGTCTCGTTGATGTCGCACACGGCGGGAACGGCCACATCTTTCCTGCCGAGCAGGATGCCCAACAAGCCCGTCCCCCGGCCGCCGACTCCGACCACGCCGACACGCAAAACGCGAGCCGCGTCCGGCGCGTTCTGTCCGAATGCCATGTTCGTTACCGCCGTGCCCAGCGCCGCCGCCGTGCTGGCCTTCAAAAAAACCCGCCGATTCGTTTGCACCGCCATGGCGTTGTCCCTCCATACGTTTGGCAAGAACGTGCACGGAAAATCCCTGGAACGCACACCGCAGGCCAGACCGTCCAGTCTGTCCACACGATCGAAGCCAGTCTACACACATGGCCGGCGGCCTGTCCACTTTTTCGGCTGCGGCGTTCGGCCTTTTGCCGCATGTTTGCGTGCGCGCTATACTCGTACGCCGTCGAGGAAACGCGCACAACGCGGCGAAGGAGGAGTACGACATGAACCGGTTGCATTTGATCTGTAACGCGCATTTGGACCCCGTTTGGCTGTGGGAGTGGGAGGAGGGCGCGGCGGAGGCGCTTTCGACGTTCCGGACGGCGACGGACCTGTGCGACGAGAACGAGGATTTCGTTTTCAACCACAACGAAGTGACGCTATACCGTTATGTCGAGGAATACGAGCCGGCGCTGTTTGAGCGGATTCGGAAACTGGTTGCGGCGAAGCGCTGGCATATCATGGGCGGATGGTACCTCCAGCCCGACTGCAACATGCCGGCCGGGGAATCGTTCGTGCGGCAGATCCTGATGGGCAAGGCCTATTTCAAGGAAAAATTCGGGGTAGAGCCCACGACGGCGATCAATTTCGATCCGTTCGGCCACAACCGGGGACTCGTCCAAATCCTAAAAAAATCGGGATACGACTCCTACCTGTTTTGCCGTCCGTTCCAGAACGATTGCGCGCTGCCGTCGGATGATTTCACCTGGGTGGGTTTCGACGGTTCGGAAGTGACGGGACACCGCGCCTCGATGTTCTACAACCAGCCGCTTGGGCAGGCCCGCGAAAAGGTCGAGCGATGGATGAAGGAGCATCCGGGCAAATCGTCGGGTCTGGTGCTCTGGGGTGTCGGCAATCACGGCGGCGGACCGTCGCGCGTGGACCTCGAACGGCTCGCGCAACTCAGGGCGGAATGCGGCGAATACGACATCCTGCATTCGACGCCGGAAAATTATTTCCGGGAATTGCGCGAAAGCGGCATTGAACTGCCGCGTTTCGAAAACGAGATCAATCCATGGGGGCCGGGATGCTACACGTCGCAGGTGCGCATCAAGCAAAAGCATCGCCTGCTCGAAAACACGCTGTACCAATGCGAAAAGATGGCGTCGTCGGCCGCGATTCAAGGCCTGATGCCCTATCCGAAAGAGGAACTGCGCGAGGCGCTGCGCGACCTGCTCGTGGCGGAATTCCACGACATCCTGCCCGGTTCCTCGGTGCAACCGGTGGAGGACAACGGACTGCGGCTGATGGATCACGGCCAGGAACTGCTGACGCGCGTGCGGGCGCGGGCCTTCTTCGCATTGTCCGGCGGCCAGCCGAAACCGAAGGAGGGTGAAATTCCGATTCTCGTGTTCAATCCGCATCCCTTCCCGGTGCGGACGACCGTCGAGTGCGAGTTCCAGTTGCCGGATTTCCAGTGGGGCGAACAGTTTACGATCCCAATCGTCCAGCAGAACGGCGCACGCATCCCAAGCCAGTGCGAACAGGAACTGGGCAACCTGAACCTCGACTGGCGCAAACGCGCGGTGTTCACGGCGGATCTCGCGCCGTTCCAAATGAACCGGTTCGACTGTGCGCTCGAAGTGCTGCGCGAGCGACCCAAGCCGGCGTTGAAAGCCTCGAACGGGCGCCTTGTGTTCCGTGCGGACGACCTTGACGTCGAAATCAATTGCGCCACCGGCTGGATTGACCGACTGGCAGTAAAGGGCAAATCCTATCTGCAAGAAGGCGCGTTCAAACTGCTCGTTATCGCCGACAATGAGGATCCATGGGAGACACGCTATCAGAGTTTTCGGAACGTCATCGGCGTGTTCGAGTTGATGGATCGCGGCGAAGGCACGCGGTTCTCCGGAGTCACGCAGACGATCCTCGAATCGGTGCGCGTGATCGAAGACGGCGAGGTACGGACCGTTGTCGAGGCGCTGTTCCGGTATGAAAATTCATTCGCTATTCTTCACTACAAACTGCCGAAGCAGGGCACGGAAGTCGAAATTGCCCTCCGCGTCCATTGGAACGAAAAGAGCAAGATGCTCAAACTGGCCGTGCCGACCCTCCTCAACAATCCCAAATATCTCGGCCAAGTCGCCTATGGCGTGCAGGAATTCCCAACGACCGGCCGCGAATGCGTGGCGCAGAAATGGACGGCCGCCGTGTCGGACGAAGACGATCGTGCGCTGACGTGCATCAACGCGGGGACGTACGGCTCCGACTTCGCGAATGGCGAACTGCGGATCAGTCTGTTGCGCGGCCCCGCGTATTCGGCGCATCCGATTGGCGATCGGCCGTTGGTCCGGCAGGATCGATATTCGCCCCGCATAGACCAAGGCGAACGCCTGTTCAGGTTCTGGTTTAATTGCGGCGGCAAAACGGAGCGCATGAAATCGGTGGATCGCGAGGCGCTTGTGCTGAACGAACGCCCGTTCGCATTGTCGTTCAATCCGTCCGGCATGGGCCAAACGCCCAAACCGATGATCATCGTCGAAGACGACATCGTGCAATTGGCCGCATTCAAGCAGGCGGAACAATCCGAAGACTATATCGTGCGGCTCTTCGAACCGTCCGGCGCCGCGCGGACCTTCTGGTTGTCTTTTCCCGCGCTGGATTTTTCGCGAGAAATCACGATAGGCGCGTTCGAGATCAAGTCCTTCCGTCTCAATCCAGAAATGCGGACGCTGGTCGAGTGCGATCTGCTCGAACGAACCGCATGAAAAAACACGAAAGGCATTCCTTTTGACGGGAATGCCTTTCGAACAAGTGCAAATGGGTATGGCCTAGCGCTTCGAGAACTGGAAGCGCTTGCGCGCGCCGGGACGCCCGTACTTCTTGCGTTCGACCTCGCGCGCGTCGCGCGTCAGGAGCCCGGCGCGCCGCAACGGCGTGCGGTGTTCCTCATTCAATTTCGTCAACGCCCGCGCAATGCCCAGCCGCAACGCGCCGGCTTGGCCTGCAAGGCCACCGCCCTCGCAAATGGCCCGGACGTCGTATTTGTTTTCATTTCCGGTCACTTCAAGCGGCTGTTTTGCCATCATGACGAGCACCTCGCGCGCCATATAGGCTTCGATGGCCCGCCCATTGACCATGATTTTGCCCGTGCCGGGTGAAACGCGCACGCGCGCGCTGGCCGCCTTGCGGCGCCCGACCGCCACCACTTCTCCCGCTGCATCTGTCACGTTACGTCACTCCCGTATTTATTTGCCCAGCGTGTATGGCTGGGGAGTCTGCGCTTCCTGGCGATGATTCGGCCCCGCATAAACACGGACATGCTTGGCCAGTTTCCGGCCCAGCCGGTTGTGCGGCAACATGCCCTGCACCGCCGCGAGCATCGCCCGCGCCGGATGCTTGGCCAACATTTCCTTGTACGAGGTCTCGGAAAGACCGCCAAAATACCCCGAATGCGAGAAATACTTCTTCTGGTCCCCCTTTTTGCCTGTCACGATCGCCTTCTCGGCATTGACGATGATTACATAATCGCCGCAATCCATGTGCGGCGTGAAATTCGGCTTATGCTTACCCCGGATCAACCGCGCGGCTTCCACCGCCACCCGGCCCAGCACTTGGCCCTCGGCATCAATCAAATGCCATTTTTTCTCGAATTCCCCCTGTTTGGGGACATACGTTTTCACCTTGCAATCCTCCGGATTTTCTGTTGCGCGGCAGCGCCCGCGCCCTTGTTTCACGAGGCACGAAAAGGAAGAATACCAAACGCCCATCCCGAAGTCAAACTCGCACTCCACAAAGCGAATGGGTCACAATCGGTGAAATAATGCCGCCAAGATCCGGGTGGAGCACCCGGAATAGCCACGATCCGATTCATTCAAAAATTCTCACGGTTTCAAAAACACCGTGAGAAACTGGGTCAGCCACGGACGGTCGGCGATCTTGCCGGCGCGGATTTCCCGGACGCCCCCAATCCATTTCATGATCGCGCCGCGGCCGGCGATATCGAAAACCGTCAGTATGGAATCGAGATCTTCCGGGCGTGAAGCATCGAGCGAGATCAGGGATACAATGGCCTCCTTCCTGACGGGCGGATCGAGCATCTCAATAAAGGAAATGCCGCCCCCCGCCCGCACACGGTCCCGCATAGAGGGTAACTCCGCTTCCAAACTCGTGCAAACCAGCGTGCTACCCTCCAGTTGTCCATACAACTTCACGGGTCCGGCGGACAGCGCCCACGTCTCCCGGCCCGAATCATCGCCCCGGGCCTTGTCCAGGAACGGCCCGAGCAATCCAAGGGCCGCCGACTCGTTCGAAACATGCGTGAACAATCTGATTACCGGCGGCGCGCCCGGCCCGATACTGAACACGGTCTCCCCACACGCGAAAACCTCCAGCGCATGGCAGATCGGATTCCAATAACTTTCCCGCAGTTCCACGGGGACGACTCCCAAACATCCTCGGGCCGTAACAACCAGGGAATCGCCCCACTTGAAATAACCAGACAGCACGCTTCCCGGACCAATGAAGCCCGCCAGTTCCGGCGCATGCGAGGCGTCGTGCACACGCGCAAGCCAGGGATGTTTGGACACGTCCACGCGCGAAGCCAGTTCCACCCGATCCTGTGCGATCGATAACGTGGCCATGATCGCTTCCGCGCCTGCTTCCGGCGAGTAGAAATCGCGGAATTCCCGTTGGGTTTCAGCGGTTGCTGTCGGCCATCGGATCGTGGGATACACCTGGCTGGCGTAACTTCCCACCGCGAGTAGGTTGATCGGGTCGGGGGTGGCCTTACCGGGCCGCGTCAGCAGCACGATGTCGTCGGGAGTGGCGCCGGGCCATGCTGCCAACCCGTAGTTCACGTCTGCCGACGACGCTTGTCTGTCCAGCACTGCGTGGAACAGCGACTCTGAATTTGTCACATACAGCCAGCCATCCTTGGTGGAATAACCCCAGCCGTTTTGCAGACGGTGCAAGTATGAGTCGCTGCCGGACCCGGTGTTGACCGTTTTGGGCGAGTCCTGCGAACCGCCCACGATGCGCGGGAGGAATTCGCGAACAGTGGACTCCGCCAAATCCGATTGCGACACGCCGGCCATGACGAGAACGGCGGGGGGGTGATAGTCCATTGCCGGCGCCAATACGCGCCCGCGTGTGGCCCCGGCAAGCTTCCGCGTCGCTTCGGACGCATCGGAGGCCGTTTCGCCCAGATCGACGAAAATGCCCCAAGGCGAGTCCGGCGCCAACCCTTTGGAATCCAGGAAGACTTCGATGTCGCGAAGGCCAGGCGAATCGCCAAGGCCAAGCGACGCACTCAATAGGGCGCTTGCCTGCGCCAACAGTTCCGCGCTGCCCGCGAATTTTCCGGAAAGAGCGAACAGTCGATCGCGTAGTTTCGGAAGGGGGGGGAATGCCAGCACAAATGCCGCCGAATCGGGCATCGCGCGCAGTATCGGCCATGTGGGCGGAGCCGCGGAAATCGCCGGCGTCTCCACGCCGGCGGCCAATGGCGGAACGGCCCGCGTTGCAGCCGGATCGGGCGTGGCCGCCGGAACGGTTTCGATCGCCAGCGCGCCGGGGAGGATCGCGCAGAGGATTACGGACAGCATGCAGTACTCTCGGGCCATGGCGTTCAGAATCTCCCCTTGGTCCACAGGTATGCGCGCTCCGCCCATGAACCCCGCCACGCAGCCAGACGCGGCAGTTGATAGCACCGCCTCATCCCGGCGCCGTCGCCTGAAAGGCACACAGTCAGGAGGATCGGAAATTTCTCCGCGTTGCGGACCCGATAGATGTTCTTCACTGAAGCGTTGGGGCCCAGCGCAACGCCCTGGAAGGCAAATGCGTTGAACGACGGCTCGAACGCCGTGTAGGAATCGGCATACTTGAAAACGGGAACGAATACCCGCACCTCCGTCGAAGCCTGAGAATCGGCCCGCTCCGGACACGGCAGCGTGACGGGGCCGCCCTGATACCCAATCTCGAACGAACCGCCCCGCACCTCCATTTCCAGTACCATGTACTCCGTTCGGACAATCGGCTGCGTAACGGCGGGAATTCCGAAACTCGCGAGAAACTCCTGCGACTTGTCGAAAAGCGTTTCGCGAAATGCGGGAAACTCGCGCGGCATGACGAAGGTCTTGCCGTCCCGATTCTCGACATCAAAGGGTATCGGTTCGAGCGCCGCATGCTCATACCGTCCGCAAATCTCTTCGATGCGCCCCGCTTGAAGGAGCCGGGCCGCATACAGCGGGACCGACAGTAGTAAAGCGGCCCCCGCGGCAAACGCAATCAGGCCCGCTGCCCGCATCGCGCCCCGGCGAATGCTCCATTGACGGTTGGCGCGGTTCGTATCCGGCGTTTTCATAAACCGCTTCAAACTTTCCGCGATCAATCCGGCCAGGAACAGCGGACTCCAGAAAGCGAATAGGGCAAGGTGGAAGGCGTGCCGGACTTGAAACTCCAGACTCGTATAACCGGCAAAGTACAGCAGTATCGCCAGCACACAGATCGCAATCCATTTACTTCGCGTGCTTATGGCCACAATCGCCGCCAGCGCGTACCAGTGCCCCCAACGGTCGAGATGCGCCGTCAACGGGCCGTGCAGGCGTTCAGCCGTGCGGAAGCAGTTTGTGGCCTCGTTTCGTCCGGGAATGGCCCCCAAACCCCGTATGACACGCAATACGGCGCCATACCATCGCGCGATGGCATCGCCGGGAAACGTCAGATACAGATCCCGGACCATCTGCCGGCCAACCTGCTCCACCTTAAACGCGCCAAGGCTCAGATCCTGAGCGAGAAACAGTCCCCGCGCCATGAACAAGTCCGGGAGGGCCCGCGTGGGCGCACACTGAAGCATGGCCGCGAAATGAGCCAAATTCATCGCCTGTATGCTCGAGAAGTCGCTCAGGGGAACGGCATCTTGCTTCATCGCGTAGTCAGCCATCAAACCGTGGATGAGGAAATCATCGGTCGTGCTGCACAAGGTGTAGAACGGGGGAAGCAGGCCGGCGTCTTCGAAGCATTTCGCGGCGAAACCCTGCGTCAAATAAACTGAATTGTTGCCTCCCGTTTCCCGGGTCATACGCAAGGTAGGCCATGCGGCGGCGGTAAACGTCGCTACCATGAGCAAGCAGGCCGCACAACGAAGCGCCAAGTGCCTCGCCGAATCAATTCGCGCGCCAATCGCAATAGCGGCCAGGACCGGCGGCAGGCAGATCACGGGATCCTGCCGAAAACCGAAGCCGAAGCCGATGATTGCGCCGGCCAACAACGCCAGCCCCAGCACGGCCCGCGGACGCAGCCGGTGCGTCAGCAAATACCCAATGATGAGAATGCTCGCAAGTATGAAGGGCGCCTTGCACATGCTGCGCAGCCACGGACCTTCTCGCAACACCACCGGCGACGACATGACGGCGAGCGTTCCCGCGACGCTTAACGCGCGGTTCATTCCCAGCCGGAAAATGCCGTAGGTCAAGACCGAGATGATCGCAAAAAGAACGGCAAGAATCGTTTTCATGTTCGACCACGAAATGCCGAACAACCGCCACACGATGCCGACCAGGTAGTGGAGGTTCTGTCTATCCTGCACAAATTTGGATACCGCCGGAAAACAGTGCAGATTCCCTGGAATGGCATCGGATTCAAGCCTGTCCGTTTCCTGTTTCAGGAACGGTTGGCACCGCGGCAAGGGATCCAGGGTAAACGACAGGCCGTGGCCTGCCGCCCAAAGCATTGCGGGAAGGACACTGTAATCATCGGGAGAAGAGTCCGGGCAGACTTTGATGGCCTCGTTTCGCAAATAAAGCCATGCGGCCCCCGTCGCCACCAGAAATACGAGGAACGCAAGAAGGAATTCGCCCTGATTGCGCTTCTTCGCCGGGTTCATGCCGTTCCTCGGCCTCCGCGCGCAAAACGCCCCGCGTATCCTTTGATCTTCACATCGTTCGGCCGTATTTGCATGGAATGATTATCGCCTAAGAGTACCATGTTCCCGGAATCGTAAAGGCCTCGGAATGTAACGCCGATTTCCAAATCGGCCTGCTGAAACACGACATGCCGATTTGGAAATCGGCGCTACAAAGCGGCCATTTTCAATTTCACCACAAGATCTCGATGCCCGATCCAACCTGATATTGCCCGGAAATGCCAATCTTTGTTGATCTTTTCATCCTTTTGTTTCAAAAATCCGGTACTCTCAAAATTATCAATTTGAAGCAAGTAATCTGTGGGCCACCCAAGAAGCCACTATGTGCATTGTACGTATTGTCGGACAACTTGAGTCATGCGGATCCCCAAGTTGAGCAGGATTAGTATCGCGCACCTCATGCGATCCCTTTCCGGTCGGGTTCCGGGGCTGGACGGCTAAAACATAATGCGTGAACGAGTTTCGATTTCACAATCTCAATCGGGAATCGGCGTGCGCCCGGCCTTGCGGCAGGCATTTCGCCGGGTGGCGCGCCGGATCCGTTCCAGTTCCTCCAGCGTGATATTCATCATTTCCGCCGTGCGGCGGCGCTTCTCGGGTGACGAAAAGTTGATCCGATCCCACTCGAAAGCCCGCAGGATGCTCAGTTCAGCAGCCGAAAATTCCGGCGTGTTCAAGTTTCCATAGTTCCAGTTCAAACGGTCGTCGGTCATGTCCTGCGGAATCAGTCCGCATTCGACGCACGTGTCCCATACCTTCGTGTGGCGTAAAGGCACCAGCGGAAAAAGTTTCACGTAATCAACTTCGAGCAACTCGACCACCCGGAGCGATTCGCGAATCTCTTCCCAAGTCTCGGTTGGAAATCCCATGATAATGTTGGCCGCGACAAAAATGCCCTTTTCCCGCAGGTATCGGATGATGCGGGCCGCGTGATCAAGATCCAGCGGTTTCCCAACGAAATTTCTGCGAATAGCCGGTGTGCCTGACTCGATCGCGATGTCCACGTAGACACAGCCGCTTTCCCGCATCAGGTCAACCTGCTCTTCGTCGAGTCGGAAAACGGCCGTGGCAATTGATTTCCACGGCATTGCAAGCCCCCGCTCGATCATCCCGCGGAACAGATCGATCGCGCGCTGGCGGTCCGTGTGCAGATTGTCGTCGTCGAACGTGAGCGACCGGATGCCATACTCGCTTTTCAACCAGGCGATTTCATCCAGGATGTTCCCCGCGCTGCGTCCGCGAAAACGGCGGCCGGAAATGGCCTCGACCTGGCAGAACGTGCAGCCGTACGGGCAACCCCGCGAGGTCGAAATCCGCGCGTTTGGGAAGACCGCCGGGCCGTCCACTGTCACGCGCGAGATCGAATTTGCGTACGAGGAGAAATCAATCAGATGATAAGCGGGGCGCGGCAGCACGTCCAAGTCGGCAATCAGGTCCGAACGTCCTCGGCGTTCGATCGCCCCATTGCGGCGAAACCATACCCCCCTTTCAGGAAAGGGGCCCTTGCCCGAAAGATGCCGGATCAGATCACGCAGGCTGTATTCCCCTTCTCCCACGAAGGTGTAGTCAACATGGGGATCTTGCATGGCATGGTCGGGGTTGACCGTCGCGTATACACCGCCGATTGCCGTCCGGCAATCCGGCAATTCCTCCTTGACCAGCGCCAGCGTCTGATGGCCCGCCGAGGCGCACTGGTTCATCAGGACGGTGACGCCGACCAGGTCGGGCCGTTCGCGCCTGAGGATGGCGCGAATATCGTCGGGCGACAGGTTTCGTGCGAACGCATCCAGGATGGAAACCTCGCACTCGTCTTCGATCATCGCCGCGAGGAGACAGAGATTGTAGGGAAGGTAATGCCATAGAAACTGGGCGTCAAGCGAGGTCCAGTGGAAATTGGGCACCATGAGCAATACACGCATCAGGCGCCTCGCATTTCGGCGGAAAATGGTTTTCGACAGGACCACACACCCGCGGACGTCTCCCCTGTTCTGCTGGATATCAACCTTGTCGAAACCACAACGCCTACTCCACGCTGAAATAGAAAGAATCCTCGGCATTCAACCGCCGTAGTGGATACTGATGCCTCATCTGCAAGCCCGATCACTGGGATCAAATTTATGATAGTCCAATCCCCTGCTGATTTCAACCCGACCTTTGACCGGCGCACATCCCGATAAGCGCGTCAAAGCAGTCTTTCCGGGCCGGCGGTGCTGAATTCTGAATCGGTCAAAATCTTGTCGGCGGAACCGGAACCGGCATTCGGCGCCACGCTTTTTTCAGCACGAATGGACGCGAACGCCCTCAACCGATGGTCACGCGATTGCGGCCACGGCGCTTGCTTTCATAAAGCAAAGCATCCACGCGCTTGATGACCGAAGCCGGCGTATCGTCGGCGCGGGAGAGCGTGGCCCCGCCTGAAATGGTGACGGCCAAACGATTTTCACTGATCTTGCGGCTCGATCGTTCGACCAGCACGCGCAAACGGTTGGCGGTATTTTCCAACTCTTGCCGGGACAGATGGGGCATGGTCAGCAGAAACTCTTCGCCGCCCCAGCGTCCGACAAAATCATAGACGCGCAGATTGGTCAATAACGTTTGCGCAACCATTTTCAGCACGATATCGCCGACGGGATGGCCGTAGGAATCATTGATCTTTTTAAAGTGATCCACATCGAACATGACAAATGCGCACGCGGTATGGTTGCGCTGCGATTCGGACAATCGTTTGGCAATCGTTTCCTCGGCAAAGCGCCGGTTTCCAATACCGGTCAACGGGCATATCAGCGCAAGTTGCGAAAGCCGTTCCGCCTCCGCCAACGCCGCAACAAGCGACGAATCGTCGTGAAAGGTTTCCAAGCCGCCGATGACGTTTCCCGTATCGTCCCGGATAGCCGCCGTGGAAACACAAACCGGCAGCCGATAGCCTTCCTTGTGCCGGAGATAAACGCGGTTGACGCGATTCCGGCCGTCTTTCATCGTGGCCGCCAACGGGCAAGCGCCCTTGCACAATGAAGTTCCGGCATCATCCACGTGGACCAGAATGTCGTCCGCGCACGACTTGCCTTCGATCTCCTTTTCGGAGAAGCCCGTGATGCGTTCTGCGGCCCGGTTCCAGTATAGAATGGTTCGCTGCGGATCGACAAAATAAACCCCTTCCGAAAGATTTTCCAGCAATTTCTGAAACAATGCATCGTCGAGAATCATCGCACGGCCCTTCCAACGACATTTTTATCTCAAACAGCCACTATTTTCAAACGGGCCATTGGCGCTTCTTGCACGATTTCTTCATGAATCCGGTCTATGCCGCGGCGCATGGATCCGACGTGCGGCCCACAAGGGCGGGCGGAACATGCGGCCCCATCTCTTCGCGCCAGATGCGGAAGTAGTGCAGTTCCTCGGGGGAACGCAGGCCTTGTTTGGCGGCTGTCCGGCGCGCCTGCTCGAATTCCTCGGCGGTCATTGCCGAACGGATGCGTTCGGCAACGACATTCGCGGAGCCCGCGCCCTCCGAGAATTTCATCTTTTTCCGTGCGAGGATCTCCGGCGGCAGGATGCCCTTACAGGCTTCGCGCAACAGCCATTTCTCCGGGCGGTCCTCGCGCGGCGCGAGAAGATCGAGGGGAAGCCGCGAAACGAAACGCAGCAGGCCGAGGTCGAGAAACGGTACCCGGCCCTCAATGCCGTGGACCATCGTCATGCGGTCCGTGCGTTGCAGATTTGTATCTTGAAGCCGTTCAATGATATTCCACAATTCCTGCCGCAGTTCCATGCCTTGATCCAGGGTCTTGAGGTACTCGTATCCCGCGAACAGTTCGTCGGCCCCTTCGCCGGTCAGCACGACCTTCACGTGTTTGCAGGCCAGTTTCGATACGAAATACATCGGCGCCGCCGAACGCACCAGGGGCGCATCGAAGGATTCCAGATGCCGGATAACGTCTGGCAGCGCGTTTTCGATATCGTCTGCGGTGTATACCCGCTCATGATGATTCGTTCCGAGCCAAGAAGCGACATCGCGGGCCATTTCGAGGTCAGGCGCGCCTTCCATGCCCGCCGTAAAGGAATGAAGTTCGACCGTGTGAGGGCGCATCAGCGCGGCAACCAAGCTGCTGTCCAAGCCGCCGGACAAATAAACGCCGACCGGCACGTCGCTCATGAGGCGCTTGATGACCGCATGTTCCAGGCGCCGCCGTATCTCGGTGAGCACTTCCGGCAATGGAAGGTCCACTACCGGCCGTTTGGGCGGGAACGGCCGCGCGTACCGCCACGGCGTCCCGTCCGCGAACATGGCGTGCCCCGCCGGCAACGCGTGAAGTTCATCCATGGCGGGAAAGGCCCTGAGTTCGCTCGCGGCGATGAACGTTCCGCCTCGCCGCCCGTAATACAGCGGCTTGATACCCAGCGGATCCCGCGCCAGCATCATTCCACGCGGCCCGGCCAGCGCAAATGCGAACATGCCGTCGAGTTTGGACAGCATGTCTTCGGCATCGTCTTCATACAGATGTAGCAGGACTTCGGTGTCGGAGCGGGTCTTGAATCGGTGGCGGTCATCCAATTCCCGTCGCAGCGCGGCATGATTGTAGATCTCGCCGTTGAATGCGACGGCGAGATCCCCGCGCTCGTTGGTCATGGGCTGTGCGCCGGACGGCACGTCGAGGATCGCCAAGCGGACATGCCCCAGCAGCCCTTGTCCGATGCGCAGGACGCCCCCGCCGTCGGGTCCCCGGTGGCGAATGCGGTCGAGCATGTCCTTGAGCAGGTTTTCATCCGGATTGCCGTGCATGGCAACGAATCCACACATCGCTTTGTTTCCTTTTTTCCGGTTTCTACGCGGTTTTTATCAATGACTGGAGGCGTTCCTCCTCGCCGATGATGCGGCCCGTGGCCGGCTCTACCGCCTCCCAGCCGCCATTGACGCAGGCTGTCGCGATGCGCCCGCACAGATGCGGATTGCCCCGAAAGTGCGGCGTATCGAGCATGCCCGTGGCAATGGCGCGGGACAATACGTCCGGATCGCTCCACGGATCCGCGCTATTCGGCCCAAGACGGCGAATGCCGTCCAAGAGGATGCGCGCCTGTGAAACCAGGTGGGTTTTGCGCGCCAGGACCGCCGGATCGTGCAGGGGATCCGGCGCGCCCTGCAGGGCCAGGCGGACGGCTCCGCGCGCGATCCGGCAACTCTCGATGAGAATTTTGGGGTCCACGACCCGGTAGGCCTCGCTGAATCCCACGACATGCAGGATATGGGGCTTTAGGGCCATGGCGTACACCGCCGAAGCCGCCATGTGCCCCTTGGCCTCGTCGAAATCCGGCGGCAAACTGGCAATCCCTGCCCGCACCTCGCGCCAAGTCGTGAAGTCCGGCCCTTCAATTTCGCGGATTAGTTCAAGTTTGGCCAGCATTTTGGCGAGATCCATGGCCGGACTGGTGGACGGCGGCGTGTTGTGCATCATCTGAATGATATAGCGTTTCACGCCCTGGGCTTTCGCGTTGTAGGCGGCGAGAAACGCCATCGCGACGGCCAGCGCGTCGTGCGCCTCGCGTAGACTCCACTGATGCGACTCGTTGACCTCGACCGGAAGGCCCTGTTCGGCATAAAACCGCATGGCCTCCTGTTTTTCGACGATGGCCCCGGGAAACGGGATCGGGCTTCGCCCATCCATTACGCTGTACCAGCACAGCGGGATTGCGGCCCACGCGTTGTGAATCGTTTCGATGCTCATCCGGGCCCAGGCAATCAGATCCCGCGTGCCGCTGTAGCACCGCACGAGCGGGTAGTTCCCGCGGCGGGTGGCCTTATAAATGGCGGCCAAATCGTCCGGCGTGCGGACGGGCACGCCGCCGGCGCCGTGCTGGCCGGGATCCATCCGTTCCGGATGAAAGAAGTGTTCTTGGGCATTCTGGTCCGGTCCGATGGACAAGACGTCGAGAACCCCGGCGTTTGCAATGCGGCGCGCGCCGCGGATGGTGCGCGCCAGATCCGGCTCGCCGTAATGGTGGCGAATCAGGGGAAAGGGATACGACTGGTCAATCCGCGCGGCGAGATCCTGTGGGAAATCGCGTTGTTTCCGCCGCGGCGCCTGTCCGGCGGCAAACGCCTGAATTTCCTGCATGGATTCCGTCCCGTCGAATACCTTTTCGAAAAGTCCGCTGGCCTTGGCCACTACCGCCGCCGCGGGCGTGCCGCCGAACACCAGTTTCGGGCGGGGTCCCACAAGGCGATCCAAGCCCCGGCGCAAATCCTCGAGAATGGGCGCAAGGTCTTCGGGCGTCAGCCGGTAAGACAGGGCCACCCAGTCGGGCAGTTCCGCGTCCACAGCCGCCAGCACGTTCTGCACCGGAATCGCGGGGCCCAGAGCGATGGCGCTCCAGCCGTGTTTTTCACACAGGCGCAGAAAATGGTCCAGCCCCGCCACATGCACGCACGGGGCCAGCGCCGCTCCAACAATCTTCTTCATGGGTCAATTTCTCCTATGGCCATCATTCGCAACTGCTTGAGATCCATGTCCGCGATGCCCAACGACTCGACGGTCCTTCCTTCCGCGCGATAGTCCCGGTCGTGCATGGCGGACGCCAACGTGATGAACGAATCCATGAGCGGCGTGGGGACGCCGAATTTCTTGCCAAGAGAACTCATCGGAACCAGACTGCACGGCACGTCCTCGGTGAGATAGCGCATTTCCATGCGGTGGGGCGCCATGACCCCGCGGTAGCCCATGTTCGCGCGCATGGCGTCGCGCAGGTTCCGTCCCGCCGCATCGTACGCATAGTAAAGCCATTCGCGGGCCGTAGAAGCCTGAAACCCCATAGCCGCGGCCACGCTGACCCGTTCGGCATCCAACTGTTCCAGAATGCGCCCCACCGACGGCGTAACGCCCTGGTGATAGAATTCGAAGTCGGCGACATCCTCCACCCAGCCCGAATTCAGCAACATAATGGCCGGATGGAATACGGCGCCGATGTTGTTGAAACTGGTCTTCAGGACGTTGTCGCCGGGCACGAACTGGGGAAACGCTTCCCGCACAATGTTGAGACATTGCGGAATCCGGTGCGCCTGAAGCGTGGCCAAGGGAACCGAGTTCTTCACGCGGAAGATCTGCACTTGCGCCGGGCCCATGATGCGGCATGCGTACAGAAAGGTCTGCGCCTCGGCGATGAGCACGTCCGCCACGCAATCGCTGCGTTTCAACGCCTGGTAAAACGCCAGCGCGCCCAGCGTGCGGCCCGGATTGAGCACAATTATCTGGCCGGCCTTCAAGTATTTGGCGCAGGTCTCCGCCATGAATTCATGGCCCGTGGCCGGCACCACCACCATGATTACGTCCACGCCGTCGAGGGCGCGCTCGACATCGGTCGTCGCCAGCGCCACGCGGCCAAAACCATCCACCTCGTCGCCGGTCACGTCTATGCCGCCGCGCGCTTGAATGGCGTCTATCCGTTCGCCGCTCCGGTTGTAAATGCGGACTTCAAATCCCATGAAGCCCAAGTGGCCGGCCATCGCAAGACCGCCATGGCCCGCGCCCATCACGCAAAAAACAGGTTTCTTCTCGCACATGACACAACCTCCGTTGCTTTCCACAGCCCTGCCCAGGAAAAGATGCGTTATCACGCAAAGCGCGCCACCCATCCGGCCTTTCGACTCCGGAAAGAGAACACGCCGCAAAAAAGACATGGACGACATGAATCGGGAAAAGAAGCCGAACCGTGGGAATGCCGTCCCGTGACCTAATGGCCGCGAATTTCAGACATGAAACCCGGAATGCGCGGCGGATTCAAGTTCACATTCCTTATCTACTTTCAACGACCGGCGCTGGCCGGATGTTTACAGCATACCCATCTCAGACCCCAGTTTCAATCCTTATTATAAGAATAATAAGAATTTCTATTTGCGCGGGACGGATTATTTCAGTTTTTCTGTCATAAAATGCTTTCAATGATAAATTCAAGGCGCTTCGCAAGGGCGTTTTTCAATAAATGGTCCGGCTTGATCGCCGGTTTTCAACACTTCATAATAACGCCTCGACATACCATGGAAAGTAGCCAGAGAGGCCAACACGCGGAATGACGCCGTCCATTGAAGCCACCGGGATAAACCCGGTCAAGGCCCGGCCGTTTCTAAAATGGGCGGGGGGCAAATCGCAATTGCTCGAGGCCATCCGAGCCCGGCTTCCGGAGGGGATAGGGCTAGGGAAAATGACCCGGTATGCAGAACCTTTCGTTGGAAGCGGAGCGGTCTTTTTCGACCTGTCACACCGGTTTTCGTTTTCCGAGTGCCTGTTGATGGACGCCAACGACGATCTGACACGGGCCTACCAGGTCCTTCAGTCGTTTCCGGAAATGCTGATAAAGGCGCTGACGGCCATGGTGAACGAGTATCGGGCTTTGTCCTCCGAAGACCGCCGTGCCTATTTCTACATGGTGCGCAGGGCGTTCAATGAGCCTTGGCAAGGTTCCGGCTGCGATGCTTTCGGCCCGGAGGCGGTCGCGCGCACGGCGCGGCTCATCTTTCTCAATCGCACCTGTTTCAACGGCCTTTACCGGGTCAATTCCCGGGGAAGGTTCAACGTGCCCTTCGGCCGTTACGACAATCCGACAATCTGCGACGCGGCGAACCTCCGGCTTGTGTCGCGGGCCTTGCAAGGCGTCGAGATCCGGACCGGCGACTTCGAGTCCTGCGCGGACTTCATTGACGCGCACACGTTCGTCTATTTTGATCCGCCCTACCGGCCTTTGAGCAAAACCGCCCATTTTACGTCCTACGCCGCGCATACTTTCGACGATGCGTCGCAGCTTCGGCTGGCCCGTTTCTTTCGTAAACTGGACCAGCGCGGCGCGAAACTCATGCTGAGCAATTCCGACCCGAAAAACGAAAACCCGGAAGACGATTTATTCGATCGGGTCTATGAGGGATTCCGGATTGAACGGGTCAAGGCCGCGCGAGCCATCAACAGCAATGCGCGGTTGCGCGGACCCGTCAACGAACTGATAATCACGAATTATTGACCGCATGCCCTGCCCTTTTGGCATGCAAAAGGAAAGGAATCGCGCCATGCTGAAATTCGTTCTTGTCCTGGGCGTTTGCGCGGCATTTTCGATCCCCCGGCCCGCCGCCGCCGAATCCGGTTTCTTGCCCGGCATGCGGGTGTTGCCGGAAGCGCACAACTGTTACCCCTACGGCAACCGATATGCGGACCGGATCGATCGCGCGCTGGCCGCAGGCCTTCCTCTGGGCATCGAAAACGACTACGGATGGTATACGGATCCAACCACCGGACATTCGCGAATCATCGTCGTCCACGAGAAACCCTACAAGGGAACCGAACCCGGACCGCGCGAGTATTTTTTCGAGAAGGTGCGGCCCATTGTCGAAAAGGCGTTGAAGGACGGAAACCCAGGCGATTGGCCGCTCATCACACTGAACATCAACGATCTGCGCGGCTCGGAACCGGCTTTCTTCAAGGCTGTCTGGGACTTGCTGGGCGAATACGAGCCGTGGCTTTGCACGTCCGTCAAACAGCCCGCACCCGACCCGCCCGTCCCGCTCGACGTGAAACCGCTCCTCGTGTTGTGCGGCGGCGGCAACAACGAGACCCGGTTTTTTTACGACGAAGTCCCCGTCGGCGCGAAACTCCGCGTTTTCGGCCAAGCCGATGCCCAACCCGCCGGCAATTTCCGCCGCTGGATCAACCATTCTTGGCGCGACGTCGAACCCGAAGGACAGCCCAAGGCCGGTGAATGGACGCCGGAAAAGGCCGCACGATTACAAGCGCTCGTGGACGATGCCCACCAACGCGGCTATTGGATTCGGTTCTATGCGCTCAACGGCCATCCGGCGGCCAAGAGCCTCACGGACGGCCTTTCGCCGGCCTACAATTTCGGTTCCATCGAAGCCGTTCAAATCCGCTGGCAGGCCGCACTCGAGGCCGGCGTGGATTTTATCGCCACCGACCAGTGCGCCGAATTGTCCGCATTCCTCGACACAAAAAGAAAACCATAGCGGACTGTGGTAATCGTCACAATTGCCGCAACGCTTGTCAACCTCACATAATGAAAAAGAGCTCGCTTGCCCATTTATTTCATTGATGCCGAAAGGTCCAAGCGGCAATTCCGAAATGTTGAACAACCTTTGCCACAGGCAGCCGGGTATCGGTCGGCGAAAATGTTCGGTAAACGGCCGGGATTTCTTTCTTATTCCACAACTCATTATATGACAATGGACTGCGATTTTCTCGCATTGGGCGAGTTCGTGATACAATATTACGAAAAGCATGCGATCGTTTCGTTCGCTGAACTTCAGGAGGCCGTGAAGATGAAAATACGTGTTGTGATCTCGTTGTTTGTGCTGGCCGCGCTGGGAGTGGGCATGATTGGTTTCACGGGGCACAGCGCCGACGCGAAATCGAAGGAGCCTTCGGTAGCCGAACAGGCACGCGCCCAATCGGGCGCGCCGGTCGCCGCCCAGGTTGATGTGGTAAAAATTCCGGCGGATCCCAACTTGCCGAAATATGTCGTGGCCATCTTGAAGCCCTTCGAGTACAGCGCATCGGGACAGACGTCCGGCGGCGGGCAGGACACGCCCACCGGCGCCATCAGCGTGGACAGCGAAATGGTCACAACGGTCGGTTCCGACGGCACGGTCGTCAGCCGGGCCAGTGAAACCGCCGGGCCGGGCATCGGCAAGGGCATCGCGGCGCAACTACGGACGGTGTTATCGGGCTGGCCGAACATCGTAATCGTGCCCCCCGACACCGTCAAGAAAAACGAGGATGGCACCTATTCGTGCAAACTACAGCCGGGCGAAATCGGCCCCTTCGTAATCGAAGGCACCGTGACCGAATTCAGCGAAACCGCGCAGGCTTCCGGCAAGGGCAACAAGGTCAGCACGCGCCGGGTGGGACGGCTTGTCAGGGACATCGGTTTCATTACCGGCAATACCGGCGTGGCGATTGGCGGCGACGCCGCGGCGCTCGTCGGGCCGGAATTCAAGAACGAATCCATGAACCGCACCGGGATGGTGGGCATGGATTTGGCCATCATTGACGGGCGGACGGCGCGTTATGTGGGTAATGGAACGTTCTCCTGCCAGGGATCGTTCAGCACCGTGTCGAAGGCGTCGAACGTCAGCATCCTGTTTGTGGATTCGGGTAAGGGTGAAATGGCCGCGAGTAGTCTGGGACAGGCCACCCGCGCCGCGATGAACGATGCGCTCGTGAAAATCCACGATGCCTTGGCGGACGTACGATAGATCGCCTTGTGGTCAATGGGACGACAACGGATGTCCCCCTTGCACAGTGACACGGCCGTCTGACGCAAATTCGGACTCTTTTGGATAATCTTTTGTTTTTTTTGTTATCCAATTCTTGAGAGTACCGAATTCACAACCCTTGTCACAGGCTGCCATATCCCGAAAAAGTGTCCTTTTTCCCGATAGAACGGATTACAGAATCGTATTGATGCATTGACTGCGGTGTCCCCCCAGGAGCAGAAATAAAGGCGAAGGGGTAAGGCCGGCAACGCGCGCGTCCTCGCGCGCCGGGTCGGGTCATGCAAAATTCCGGTCGGCGAGGACGCTGACTTTCCCCGTTAGGTTCGGATTGTGGTCCTTGCCAACCTGTTGACTCGATGGACGGGAAAGGGTAGCATCAAGAGGTTTCGGGAGGTTTACAATGGACATACATTCGTTTCAGGTGACGCCGTTTTTCGAGAATTGTTTCGTGGTATGCGACGGCGGCGAGGCGCTGGTGATCGATCCGGGCGATGTGACGCCGCGCATGTTGCGGCTTTTGGCGGATTATGCGGTGCGCGGCATTGTCAACACGCATTGCCATTGCGATCATTGCGGCGGCAATGCGGAATTGAAGGCCAAAACGGGCGCGGACCTGCTTATCCATCCGGAGGATCTGCCGCTGCTGCGTTCGATGGACGTGCAGGCGCGCATGTTCGGCATCGGAACGGCGTCGTCCCCGGATCCGGACCGTTTTCTGAATGAGGGAGACGAGGTGGCGGTGGGCGCGGCGCGTTTCAGGGTTCTGCACACGCCGGGGCACAGTCCCGGCCATATCGTGCTGGCAGGCAATGGCGTCGCGCTGGTGGGCGACGTTTTGTTCGCGGGATCGATCGGTCGGACGGATCTTCCGGGGGGCGATTACCGCCAGTTGCTACAGTCAATCCACGATAAATTACTAACGTTGCCGGATGAAACCGTCGTGTATTCGGGCCACGGCCCCGAAACAACCATCGGGGCGGAACGGCGCACGAACCCGTTCCTCGCGGGCTTATGATTTCGTTAGCGTGCGCGGTCTGCCTACTGGCCGGCGCGGCGGTCACTGTGGACGTGGCGCCGGATCAGCCGGTGCCGCATGTATATGTTGATGATCCGGTGATTGTCGAATTGCGGTCGGACGCGGATGTGACGGTGCGCGCAGTCATCGAGATTGTGCCGGACACCGGCGGCGAACCGTTCGTGGCCCGGCTCGAACCCGTTTCGTTGCGCGCCCAGGGCGCCTGGTGGACACCCATCGAGGGCGTGCCATCCGAACGGGGCCGGTACTATCTCAAGGCCCGCATCGAAACAGAACCACCGGGCGGCGGCGCATGGGAAGGCTCGGCGGTGTTTTGCCGCATTGACCGTCCCAAACCGGACGCCGCGCCGCCCTTTTGCGCGATATTCAATGGCAACAACGATCGCTGTTTGAAAGTGCTCAAGGGGTTGTCGGTGCGCAGTGTCCGGCTGGACGGCGAAGCGGAGGATTTGCCCGCGCGCATGCAGACCGTGGCCGGCATGGGATTCCAGATTGTGCTGGGGCTGACGACGCGTTCGGTGGATACCTGCGAGTCGTTGGCCAAATCGGCGGGTGACCGTGTCGTTCGCTGGGACATAGACGCCGGCCCCTCTACGGATGCCGTCTTGGCCATTGCCAAGGGGCTTCGGCGCGGCGGCGCCAAATCACCCATCGCCGTGATCGTTGACGGGCCGCGGATGCTGCAATCCATGCTGGCCGCCGGTGTGGGCGCCCTGGTGAACACGGTTATTCTTGGCAAGGACTGGGCGCAGCCGGAGGATGTGGCCGCGTTGCGCGACGTCGCGGAGATGATGGGCTATGAAAACATGGCCTTCGCGGGACAACTGTCCGCGGCTGCGGTGGACGATCCGAATGTGCAGGTCAAAATCGCCCGGCAAGCCATCTGGAACCGCATGTATATGAACGGTCAGGCCGAAGTGGACACCGCGTTTCTGTACGGAAACGAGTTCGGCCCGGGATATGTCTGCCTCAGTGAGTTGCCCCGCCGCTTGAACCGTTATCAGTTTGTTGGCGAGATAATCGCAGGCGGCGTACAGACGGCAGTGTTCGCAAACGGCGCGCAGTGGGTGGCGGCGTTCTGGTCCGACACGACGAAAGACTTTACGCTGCCGGTCGAGAAAGCCGCCGGGATTGCCCTGTACGATGCGCGGGGAAACGCGTTGCCGACGCCGCAGGCCGCCGATGGCGCGGTGGCGCTGCAAGCCGTGGCCGAGCCGCGTCTCCTGGAAGGAACCGGCGGATCGCCAGCGCTGATCGCGGTCCGCGAGCGCATCAAGCGGCAGGTTGCGGCCTTCGAGGAAGGCGAAGATAGAAAAACGAAACTTCCGGCCGACGTGCGCGAAGCGGTCAAGCGGTTTGCGCAGGTGGATACATCCAGTTACACCCGCATGGACTTCTTCAACCTATTGAAGATGTTCCCGCGCGTGGAGGAGTTATGGCACGCCGGCGAAATCCCGCGCGCGGTGGCCGCGCCCGCGCTGGCAGACATGGCGCAACTGGCGCGCAGTCTTTGCGTGCTCGAACAGGAACGCGGCGAACCGTTCGTCGAACCGTTGCAGAATACCCTGGCCAACTGCGGACAGTTCCAATCGCGTTACCTGACCAGTTCGTCCGGCGCCACGGATGCGCACGATCGCCCCGACTGGCTCATGGAAGAAGTCGGACGCCTCATGGCGGAAGCGGAACGCCTGTCGAAAGACGCCCGGCACATCGAGGCAAGCGCCGTGGCGACCTTTGCCGAATGGCGGGCCCGTGCACTCGAAATCGCCGCCAAGGCCCAGCCGCTCGGTTTGCCGGAAAAGGAACTCAAACCGCCCGAACCGCCGCCCGTAAAGAAAGAAGAAACAAAAATCGAGGAGAAAAAGCCCGCGGAGGCAAAATCCGGCGCCGCCAAGAGCACTTCAAGCCGCACCAAATCCGGCACAACCACCCGCAGAAAACGCTGACATGGATCAATCGTCGTACAATACAATGGGTCTTGTCGTATCCGAGGGATCCCATATCGCAATAAACGACGAATCGAGAAGCGGCCCGGAAGACGATGAAATGCAAATCTTGTCGCCCGGATACAAAAAACAATTCCGCGTAGGGATAATCCAGTTCGTTGAGAAAAATATCCAGCAGGCTTCTGGCGAAATTGCTTTGCGTGTGTTTCAAAAGTAAGCGGAACAGGATGGCCTGTGTCAAGAAGTTTCTGTAAAAGTATCTCTCGGTGAATGTGAACTACCTCTTCTTGGTTGGGCTACCGTTCCCCTCCCTCGTGGGGAATGGGTGCTGTACTAGTACTAACACGCTTACGCCGCATCGCGTCTTGGGTTCTGGCGGCGTAAAGGTTCCGGTGCATGCTCGACGGTAATGTACCGCGCTCGCTCGCATTGCCAGGATTCGTGGATTTCCACGAGTTGTGCGCCGAAGGCGGGTGAATCTGATTAAGCAGGCTGAAAATGCAAATGGGCAAGCCGATTGCGTTTGATGAAAGACGGCACATTCGAGCCGCGAGGGCAGATGACCTTCCATCTCGAGGATTCTGGATTGCCTGTAGTATGGCGAATTGAGCGTCAGGCGTCATC
>DAOTMJ010000032.1 GCA_035450225.1 Candidatus Hydrogenedentota bacterium | reverse complement strand
CCTGCCTTACACGCAGGGTGTCGGGTGTTCGAGTCACCCACCGCCCACCAGCCTTTTCTTGTATCCCCCGATGACACGCCGTGAATATCCTTGGCATAAACGGCCTCGATCTTTATAGCCTCAACACCTCCCAAGCGAATCCTCTATTCACCTGTTTTGCGGTCCCCTCTAACGCGGCGCCAATGAAAATGCACACGGCTTGCTTTGTCAAGAAACAACCGTAGAACAAGGGGAAGGGTTTGCCCGGGTCTAAATCGGGCGGTGTCTTGCATTGGGAGTCATTCCGGCGGTATGCTCCGCGGAAATCCGAATTATCAAGGCGTGAGGGTATTTTTCATGACGGATGGACAACCCGGTTTGAGTTATCGCGATGCCGGCGTGGATATTGATGCGGCCACCAAGGCCATGCACGACATCAAGAGCGTGGTCAAGAAGACCTTCGACGATCACGTGCTTCAGGATATCGGCAGTTTCGGCGCCATGTATCAGTTCGACATGGCCGGCATGGAGGAACCCGTGCTGGTGTCGAGCGTGGACGGCGTCGGCACGAAATTGAAACTGGCTTTCATGACGGGCCGCCACGACACGGTGGGGATCGATCTGGTCTCTCATTGCGTGAACGACATTCTGGTGCAGGGCGCGCGTCCACTTTTTTTTCTCGATTATCTGGCTTTCGGGAAACTGGATCCCGGCGTCGTGGTGGAGGTGGTTCGTGGGTTGGCCACGGGTTGCCGTTACGCGGGCTGCTCGCTCATCGGCGGTGAAACGGCGGAGATGCCGGACATGTATACCCCGGGCGAATACGACTTGGCGGGCACGATTGTCGGCGTGGTGGATCGGAAGAATATCGTGGATGGTTCATCCATTGTTCCCGGGGATGTCATTATCGGCCTTCCGTCCTCCGGGCTGCATACCAACGGTTATAGTCTGGCGCGGAAGGTTTGCTTCGAGGTGGCGGGATTGGGTTGCGACGATCCGATGCCGGGAACAGGCCAAACGGTCGCCGAAGTCCTCATGGAACCGCATCGCAGTTACGCAAAACTGGTTCAACTCATCATGCGCATTGTCAAGGTAAAAGGCATGGCGCATATCACGGGCGGCGGCATCACGGATAATTTACCGCGCACACTTCCCGCGGGACTGGGCGCGGAAATAGATCTGGGCGCGTGGGAAGCGCCACCTGTCTTCGCTTTTCTAAAGAATACGGGCCGCATCGCCGACCTTGAAATGCTGCGCACGTTCAACATGGGCATGGGATTCCTTCTTGTTGTCGCCAGGGACGAGGCGGAAAAGACCCTGGACGCGATTGGACAAACAGGGGAACAGGCCGTGTTGATCGGATCGACCATCGAGGGCGTCAACGAAGTGAACTATCGGGGAACCGTTCAGTATGCCGAATAAGATCGAAGTGGCGATGAAGGCCGGTTTGCCTGATCCGACGGGCACGGGCGTGAAAGGGCGGCTTGCGGAGGACTTGGGGATTCGTGTGGAAGACGTGCGCGTCATTGACGTTTATACGATTGACGCCCGGTTGTCCGGCGACGAACTTGAACTGGTTCGAAAGGAATTGTTCACCGATCCAATCATTCAAGAGTCCGTGGTCAATGCCTCGCTCGCCCGCGACTTCCATTTTGTGATTGAAGTCGGTTTTTTGCCGGGCGTGACGGACAACGTCGGCAAGAGTTCCGCCGAGGGCATCGCGGACACGATCGGACGCCCGTTGAAACCGGGCGAGGCGGTCTACAAATCCACGCAATACGCGATTCGGGGCGTGGCGGATCGCGCGGTCTGCGAGCGAATCGCCCGTGACGCGCTCGCCAACGAACTGATTCAGCGCTGGGTCGTGAAATCCGCGGAAGAGATGAAAACGGCCGGCGGCGAGCCGTTGCTCGGCCTGCCCATTGTTACCGAACGCAGCGATCCGGAAGTCCATACGGTAAGTCTTGACGTATCGGACGCCGATCTGGCGGCATTGAGCCGCGATCGGATGCTGGCGCTCGAATTGCACGAAATGAAGGCGATCCAGGCGCATTACCGCGATCCGATCGTGCGCGCAAAGCGCGAGGCGGCGGGGTTGCCCGCCGACCCGACGGACATCGAACTGGAAATTCTGGCCCAGACGTGGTCCGAGCACTGCAAGCATAAAATCTTCAATGCAGTGATAGATTACACGGACGAACAGGGCGAAACGCGCCGGATTGACAGCCTGTTCAAGACCTATGTCAAAGCCACGACCGACGAGGTCGGCAAGACGATAAACTGGCTCGTCAGCGTATTCCACGACAACGCCGGCATCATTCGATTCGACGATACATGGAATTTCGCGCTCAAGGCCGAGACGCACAACAGTCCGTCGGCGCTCGATCCGTACGGCGGGGCGATAACCGGCATCGTCGGCGTCAACCGCGACGTGCTCGGCGCGGGCATGGGGTGCAAGTGCATTTTCAACACCGACGTGTTTTGCTTTGCGTCGCCGTTTTACGATGGGCCGATTCCGCCGCGCCTGTTCCACCCGCGGCGCGTGCTCCGGGGCGTGCATCAAGGCGTGAAGGACGGCGGCAACCAGAGCGGCATCCCCGACATTAACGGCGCCATTGTGTTTCATGAACGGTTTCTCGGCAAGCCGCTGGTGTTCTGCGGAACGGGCGGGATGATCCCGGCCGTCGTCGCCGGCAAACCCAGTCATGAAAAAGGCGCGCGTCCCGGCGATCGCATCGTGATGACGGGCGGACGCATCGGCAAGGACGGCATCCACGGCGCGACGTTCTCCTCCGAGGAACTGCATGAGGGATCGCCGGCCACGGCGGTGCAGATAGGCGACGCGATTACGCAAAAGAAAATGGCCGATTTTCTCCTCGAAGCGCGCGATTTGGGCCTGTTCACGTGCATCACCGACGACGGCGCGGGCGGCTTGTCGTCGAGTGTCGGCGAAATGGCGCGCGGGCCGGGCGGTTGCGAAGTCCACCTCGAACGCGCCCCGCTGAAATATGCGGGTCTTGCTCCGTGGGAAATCTTTTTGTCCGAGGCGCAGGAGCGCATGACGCTGGCCGTGCCGCCGGACAAACTCGACGCCTTCATGGACTTGGCGAAACGCCGCGCGGTGGAGGCGACGGATCTCGGGGCGTTCACCGATTCCGGTTTGCTCGAATGTTATTACGACGGCAAACGGATTGCCTCGCTCGACATGGCGTTCCTGCACGAGGGCGTGCCGAAAATGCATCTCAAGGCGCAATGGACGCCGCCCGCGCGGGATCCGGAGATTATCGTCGAGGATTCGGATTTGACGTCGGCGCTGAAGGCCGTGCTCGGATCGCTCAACGTATGCAGCAAGGAAACCTTCGTGCGCATGTACGATCATGAAGTCCTTGCGCAGAGCGTGCTCAAGCAGTTCCAGGGCGCCGCGCACGATGGGCCGGGCGACGCGGGCGTGATTCGGCCCATTCCCGGATCGAAGCGCGGGCTGGCCGTCGCGTGCGGCATCGCGCCGAAATACAGCGATCTCGACACGTATTGGATGATGGCCTGCGCCATTGACGAGGCCGTGCGAAACCTGATCGCCGTCGGAGCGCAACCCGGTCTTATCGCGGGGCTCGACAACTTCTGCTGGCCCGATCCGGTTCAAAGCGAAAAGACGCCGGACGGCGCGTTCAAACTCGCGCAACTGGTCCGATGCTGCGAGGCGTTGTATGATGTGTGCGTGACGTACGGCATCCCGTTGATCAGCGGCAAGGACAGCATGAAAAACGACTACAAGATCGGGGACACGAAGATTTCGATACCGCCGACGGTGCTGTTCACGGCGGCGGCGATTCTCCCGGATGCCACGAAAACCGTTTCGATGGACGTCAAACGTCCCGGCGACGTGGTCTATGTGCTTGGCGAGACGCACGACGAGATGGGCGGCAGCGAGTATCTTGCCTTGAAGGGGCGGCTGGGAACGACTGTGCCAAAGGTTGTCCCGATGAAAGCCAAGCGGCTGTACACGGCGTTGTCGCGGGCCATCGGACAAGGGTTGGTGGCCTCGTGCCACGACTGCAGCGACGGCGGATTGGGCGTGGCCCTGGCGGAATCGGCCTTTGCAGGCGGCCATGGCCTGTCGCTCGACCTTGCCCCGATTGGGGCGCCCAATATGACCGTCGCGTTGTTCAGCGAATCGCAAAGCCGGTTTGTTGTGACCGTGAAACCATCCGACGCGCCGGCGTTCGAATCGGCGCTGGACAATTGTCCCGTGACGCGGGTGGGCGTGGTCAGGGATGATGATCGATTCGAGATTGAAAACGGTATCTGTGCCACGATCGGCGAGTTGAAAGAGGCGTGGCAACGGCCCTTGAGGTGGTGAACGTGACCGTACAAGCGCTTGTTCTGACGGGTTTTGGCATCAACTGCGACGCGGAAACCGAAAACGCGCTCGCGCGGGCGGGCGCGAAAACGCAACGGGTCCATCTGAATGATTTGATCGCGCGGCCCGACATGCTGGACAGCCGGCATATCTTGGCGATACCCGGCGGATTTTCCTTCGGCGACGACGTGGCGTCCGGCAAGATCTTGGCGAACCGCCTGCGTTACAAACTCGGCGCGCCGATCAAGCGGTTCATCGCGGACGGCAAATTGGCGATTGGTATCTGCAACGGATTTCAGGTCATGGTGAAGATGGGCATTTTACCGTTGTTCGACGGCGAGTTCGTCCAGGAAACCACGCTGACCAACAACGATTCGGGACGTTTCGAGAACCGCTGGGTCTGTCTCGCAACGGATGCCGCGACGAAATGCGTCTGGCTGCGCGGCATCGATCGCCTTGAACTACCCGTCCGGCACGGTGAAGGCAAATTTATTCCGCGCGATGACGCCGTCCTCGAACGGCTCAGGGCGAACGGCATGGTCGCGTTGCGATATTGCACGGCGGACGGCGCGCCGGCCCGCGGGGTGTTTCCGGCAAATCCGAATGGCGCGATAGACGATATCGCCGGGATTTGCGATCCGTCGGGCCGCATCTTCGGCCTGATGCCGCACCCGGAAGCCTATGTCGAACGGACCCATCATCCGCGATGGACGCGCGAGGTCCTGCCGGAGGAAGGCGCTGGATTGCAAGTCTTCCGCAATGCCGTCGAATATGCCCGCACGCACCTTGCCATGAGCGCCTGATCGCGCGCGAAAGGATTCTGCCATGAAAGCACGTTTTCACGGGTCTCTCGCGGGGATCCTTGTCATGATCGTCGCCTTTTCCGGTTGCGGTTTCATCGCCGACAAGGACCAGATCCGCGTCGCGAAGTTCAAGAACCGTTACATCACCCGCGGCGAACTGGCCAAAGTCATCCGCGACATGCCCGACGAGGATCGCATCATCAAGAATCGCGGCGACATGCTCCGCATTCTCTCCAACTATATTGATGAACAAATCAAGATTCCGCTGGGCCAGGAGGTCGAGGAACTGTACAAAAGCCGAGGGCAAACCCTGTTGCCCCGATCGGCCGCCATGCAGCAGTATTTCCAGAAACATGAGGAGGATAATTACGCGGCCATGTACATGGCGCAGGATCCCGCCCTGTTCGGCATGTCCAAGGAACAACTGGATATGGCGAAAGAGCAGATGGACAACGAAATTGACGAGTTGCACGAAAAACTACTGGGCGATGCCGCCGTGGGATACAAGGCCGTTGAAGCCCTCAAATCCGGGGCGCTGACGGTCACGGACGCCGAATATGAACAGGAATACCGCCTGCGCAAGGGCGAGTTCAAGAAACTCGAATGGGTCAAATTTCTGGCCATTCGGTTCCCGGCCGAACAACCCGGCGCCGGAAAGGATGCGGCCGCCGTCCGAAAACGGATTGATGCGGGCGAATCGTTCGATGCGATCGTCGAGGAGTTCAAGGCCAAGGATCCTGCGTCCATTCTCGAATCCGAAATTGAAAACAACCCGAATCTGACGCGATTTGCCACATTCTGGCTTGAAGTGTCGGGACGTGAGGCCGGCGAAATTGTCGGGCCGGTCTTTCTGCCCGACTACCAGGTCATCGGCAAGACGGATGCCGCCGGCAAACAGTCGCTTCAACAGATGCCCGCCGTCTACATGGTATTGAAAGTGCTTGATCACCGCCCGGAAGAGCCAATGTCCCTGGAAGAGGCAAAACCGCAACTGGCGCCGGCGATTCTCATCGGCAAGATGATGGCCGAACTGCGCAAGCAGAACGGCGTGGAAATCTACGAAAAGAAACTGCCTGATCCCGCCATGTTCGGCGAACGGGCCGACAAGCCGTTCTGAAGCGCGCGCCCGGATATGCGCATGAAACTTCATACGAAAGGCAAAAGAACATAAGGGCCCAAAGCGCCGATACCCTCGGATCGGCCGCCAAAGTCCTTTTTGACCTTTGCGTCTTTGGGCATCGTATCGTGGCACGACCCGATGCGGAACGTATCGTCAAATACAAGGAGAATACATGGGAGACGTTGAACGAAAAGCCCCGAAAGTCGAGCCGCGCACCGTCAAGGGCTGCCAGGATCTCCTGCCGGAAGACATGATCCCGCGCAAGAAAGTGGTGCGCGCCATCGAGGAAGTCTTCGAAAAATTTGGCTTCTTGCCCATAGAAACGCCCGCCTTGGAACACCTGGAAACCCTGCTGGGCGCGGGGGGCGAGGAAACCAACAAGGAACTGTTCCGGCTGGAAAGCCCCGAAGGCGAGCCGATTGCCCTGCGATTCGACATGACGGTGCCGTTTGCGCGCCTGCTGGCCCAATACCCGGACAAACTCAAGACGCCGTTCCGGCGGTATGCCTGCGGTTCCGTCTGGCGCGCGGACAAACCCGGCCCGGGGCGGTTCCGGCAATTCACGCAGTTCGACATTGACGCGGCTGGATCGGAATCCGTCGCGGTGGACGCCGAGATTATCGCGATCATGGCGGAAGTCATGCGGGCCGTCGGCGTCGGGGATTTTGTGGTCCTTGTCAACAACCGCAAGGTCGTTGACGCGCTTTTGTACGGACACAACGTCCGCTGTCCCGCACGCCACAAACACGTCCTGCGCGTGATTGACAAACTGGCGAAGGTCGGCATCGAAAACGTCCGGCTCGAACTCGGCGAAGGACGCATTGACGAATCCGGCGATCCGATCCCCGGCGTCAAATTGGACAAGGAAACGATTGACGGTCTGTTGGCGTTTCTTGCAATCAAGGCGGATACGCGCCATGGCATCGTCGAAGCCATGCGCGCCGCGCTGCCGCCCGGCGAACAGACCGACACGGCCATGGCCGAAATGGACGAACTCGCGTCGAGCCTGGACGCGCTCGGCGTGGACGAAAAACACGCCGTCTTTGCGCCGAGTCTCGCGCGCGGCCTCGACTATTACACCGGCCCCGTGTTCGAGACGATCCTGCCCAACGCGCCGGAATTCGGATCCGTCATGGGCGGCGGACGCTACAACCAGCTCGTCGCGCGTTTTCTCGACGAGCCGATCCCCTGCACGGGCATGTCCGTCGGACTGGACCGGCTCATGGCCGCGCTGCGGCATTTGGGCGTGACGTCTCCGCACAAGACGATTGTCCAGGCGCTGGTGATGACGCTGGGCAACGTGCCGGTTGCGGAGGCGATGCGCGTGGCCGCGGAACTTCGCGGAAACGGCATTTGCGCGGAGGTCTATTTCGGAACAAAACGATCCCTCAAGGCCCAGCTCTCACACGCCGACCGTTTCGGAATCCCCGTGGCCGTCATCCTCGGCGAAGACGAACTCGCCCAAGGCAAGGTTTCCGTAAAAGACCTCATGGCAGGCAAGCAGCAACGCGCGGATATTGCCGATCACGAAACCTACCGCCAAGCCGGGAAAACCGCACAGCGGACAATCCCGCGCGGGGAACTGGTCGAAACGGTGAAGAGTCTTGTTGCCGAAGGCTTGGAATCGGGGCGCTGCTCTGGTATTCTTCGCCGGTAAAGCAAACGCGGAATCCCGCCGCGCCACCGGAGGCATGGCGCCGGGACCGCGTCAAGGGAGTAGTGCGGCGTGGCTCGAATACTCATTGTGGACGACGATATCCGGACGGCACAGTTCATCGGGGCCAATCTGCAGGCGCAAGGGCACGAATGCACCGTTGCGTCCAAGGGGGAAGATGCGCTGGCGCTGGCTCGTGCCCATCCAATCGACTTGATGATTTTGGACGTGATGATGCCGGGCGGCGCTTCGGGATTTCAGATCTGCCGGCAACTGCGAAGCGATCCGGAACTGTATGCGCTGCCGATTCTCATCCTCTCCGCCATGTCCGGCGAAGAAGAAATCCGGCACGGGCTTGCACAGGGCGCGGACGATTACATCGGCAAGCCGTTCGACATGCAAAACTTGGCCCAACGGGTCGAAATGTTGCTTCGCGCAAACGCAGACATCAAGTCGCTGGACGAAATGACGTCACTCCCCGCGGCGGGCACAATCAAACGCGAATTGCAGCGCCGGATCAGTTGCCAGGAGGAATTTACCACGGCATCCGTGGAACTCATGCGGCTTCGGGAGTTTGCCTATCAATGCGGCAAACAATCGCGCGTTGACGCCATCCGCCATCTGGCGCGCATTCTCAAGGCGCTGGCCCGCCAAGCGCCGGAAGAGTCGTGCCTTGTGGGGCATATGGGCGGCGGCTATTTCATCTGCCTCTTGCATCCGGCGCAGGCCGACGCGTATTGCGAGGGAGTCGTGAAGGCGTGGCGGGAAAACGTGGGAACCCTGTACGCGAATCTTGGCCAGGAAAAAACCTATCGCGACGCCGTTGCGGCGGGTCCCTTTGGGCAATGCGCCTCGCTGATCGACGTGCTGGTCTGCATCACGGGACAGCGCCGCCGGGATCGCGTTTCGTCGCAGGGATTGTTTGACACGCTGACGCAACTCCGCAACAAGGCGCTGGCGTCGGGCGTTTCGGGCATTCATGCCAACCGTCGAATGTAACAAGGGCCTGGCTTATGGAATACCGTTCGTTGGGGCCATGGGGCGTACGGGTCAGCGCACTCGGTTTCGGCACCTATCTTACCGTTGGGTACACCTGCGACGAAGCGACTTCGCGCGCATTGGTGCTGCGCGCCTACGAACGCGGCATCAACTATTTCGACACCGCGAACGCCTACAACAAGGGGGAAGCCGAAAAGGCGCTGGGGCGTTATCTGGCGGAAGTTCCCCGATCCGATGTGGTCGTGCTCACCAAGGTTTGGGCGCCGATGGGAACGGGGCCGAACGACAAGGGCCTTTCCGCCAAGCATATCCGCGAACAGTGCGATGCGAGCCTGCGCCGTCTCGGTTTTGATTATGTGGACGTATACCTGTGCCATCGCCCCGATCCGGACACGCCGCTCGAGGAGACGGTCCGCGCCATGGAGGATTTGGCGCGCGCCGGCAAGATCCTTTATTGGGGCGTGAGCGAATGGCCGGCCCCGCTCATCGTGCGCGCCAACGCCGTTGCCCGGAATCTCGGCGCGCGGCCCATCGCCGCCAGCCAGCCGCGTTACAGCCTGTTGTATCGCTATCCCGAATCGCTGCTTTTCCCGACGACGGCCGCGGAGGGAATCGGAAATGTCGTCTTCTCGCCTCTGGCGCACGGCATGTTGACCGGCAAATACCGCCCCGGAGAACCGCCGCCCGCCGGATCGCGCGCCGCCGACGATCGCCAGAACGCCGTCATCCGGAAGATGTATTGGACGGACGAGAATATGCGCAAAGGCCAGGAACTGGCGGCATTGGCCCGGGCACTGGGAGCGAGCGCGGCGGAACTGGCCTTGGCATGGTGCCTGCGCAACCGGCATGTCAGCAGCGTAATCCTGGGCGCCTCAAACGTGGCGCAACTCGATCAAAATCTGCGCGCGGCGGAACTGCATATTCCGGACGACGTCATGGCCAAACTCGATGCGCTCTATCCCGTGCCGGAAACAGCGCCGCAAATCTGAAATAACGGGACGCGGGCGGGTGTTGAATCTCAATAAAAGACGCGGATCCGGCCTTGATCGGTGAAAGACCGGAAAATGAACCCTTGCCGAAAGGAGGCGCCTATGTCGTGGTCGTCGCGGACAGCCGGAATTCTGGGATTGTTGACCCTGTGTGGATGCGCCTCTTCGGGCGAAACGGGCGCGAGTCCCCTTTCCCACACGGTAAAGGACATTGACAACAACGATGTAGACCTGTCGAGGTATCTGGGCAAGGTTGTGCTGATCGTGAACGTGGCGTCCAAATGCGGCTTCACCCCCCAGTATGCGGCGCTCGAATCCCTCCACGAGAAATACAAGGACAAAGGGTTTGCCATACTTGGCTTTCCCTCAAACGACTTCCTGCGCCAGGAACCCGGAACCAACGCGGAAATCAAATCGTTTTGCTCGCTGAAATACCATGTAACGTTTACATGTTTTCAAAGGTTTCCGTCCGTGGAAAGGCGATCAGTCCTCTCTATAAGGACTTGACCTCGAAAGAAAAGAACGGCCCCTTTGGCGGGGCCATCAAATGGAACTTTACAAAGTTTCTGGTCGGGCGCGACGGCAAAGTAGTCGCCCGGTTTGCCCCCACCACCAAGCCGGACGCGCCGGAAGTCGTTCGCGCGATCGAGCGCGAACTCGAAAAGACGAAATGAAACGCGTGATTATCCTGGCTGTTGTTGCGCTGATCGTTGTATTGATGGGCGCGTGGATTGCGGTAGGCCACGCGTCCAATAAGGGCATCGAAGAACCGGCGTTCACGATCATAAAAACCGGGCCGTTGTATGAAATCCGGGACTATGGTCCACAAATTCGCGCGGAGGTCACCATTCCGGGCGGATATCGCGAAACGCTTTACGCGGGTTTCCGGCAGATTGCCGATTATATTTTCGGCAACAACACCACCCGGAAAGAGGTGGCCATGACCGCTCCGGTCCTGCAGGAAAAATCCCAACCGATCGCCATGACGGCCCCCGTGTTGCAGGAAAAGGCGGAAAAGGGAAACGCATTCACGGTCGCTTTCATTATGCCGAGAGAATATTCGCTGGAATCGTTGCCCCGTCCCAATAATCCGGCGGTGCGATTGCGCGAGACACCGCCCATGCGGTATGCCGTATTGCGTTTTTCCGGCTATGCCACGGAGAAAAGATCCAAAGCGAAAATGGCGTTGCTGCTTTCCGCGCTTGAACGGGACGGGATACGTCCAGTATCGGAACCGATCGTGGCGCAATACAATCCCCCGTGGACACCGCCGTTTATGCGCCGAAACGAAATCCAGGTGGCCATTCCATGAAATATGCGACGCTATGGATGGCCGGATTCGTTTTTTTGACCATCCTCGACGGTCTTGTGCTGAGTTTCGTGCTGGGCCCGTTCTTTCGCGCGCATCTCCAGCCGTTTCTCCGTTTCGAGAATGGACTCGTCAAAATCAACGTGGCTGCCGCTTTGGTTGTCTGGGCGCTACTTTCCGCCGGGCTTGTTGGGTTCGTGCTTCCCCGGCTGGCCTCTTTTCATCACTTTTCAGGCGCGATGATGGTTGGCGCCGCGTTTGGAGCCGTCGTGTATGGAATATTCGATTTTACCAACATGGCCATTTTGCGGGGTTGGCCGCTGAAGGTCGTGGGGGTGGATATGGCATGGGGCGCTGTGCTTTGCAGCGCGGCATCCACGTTGCTTTACGTGTTGGACCGGCGTTTTTTTGATGGAACCTGAGGCGGGTCATTCCGGCTGCGGCATCAATTCCAGCCGGCTGGTGTCGAATCCGCTATCCTCCAGCCAAGATACAATCATGTTGTATTTGGCGGGATCCATCCGGGGGGTTCTGCTCAAAATCCACAAGGTTCCCCGGCAACCGTCCGAGACAACGGCATAGTCGTAATCGCCGCCCAGTCCGACAATCCAGTAATTCGGTTCAAGAAAACCCAGCGGAATCGGGCCGAACCACACGGTGAGTTTGGCGTTCGTTGTTCGGTCCGCGATAACGGCCTTGCCTTCGATGCTCGTTTCGCGGCCATTGAAATCGCCGCGGAAACCTTTGTTCACTACCCGCACGGTTCCATCGTCGCGCAACGAATACTCGGCGGTGACGCCGACGAGCCCGCGTTCGAACAGCACGGGATATTTCGCGATTTCGTACCATTTGCCCATGTATCGCTCGACTTCGACATAAGGCGCCGTTTCCGGCGGATTACAGGGGCATCCCGCCAGCGTCACAACCAGCAACATCGCCCCGAATATACTTGCAAACATGGTCTTTGCTTTTTTCATCGTTTTCCTTCCTTCGTACTGGACGCTGCGCCAAAACATGTCCTCTAAACACAGGGACGATCTCAATAATTCCTCCAAGGCGTCGCCACGCCCAATCGGATCTTGTCCGGCGAACAGGGGCGCGGTTTTCTTGCCATTGAAAAGTTCGTCACCCTGTGCGTTTCAAAACATAGAAGCCAAGATCTATGTTTTGATCGATCAAAAAGATATCGCGGATCTTTTCGCGAGGGGCTTCGAAAGCGGCGACAATTTTGTATTTGGTCGCAAGCCACGGACAACAATTATCCCGCGATCCCACGTATTCGTGGTGTCGCAACACGAGATAATCCGGCTTCAGCGTCGCAATCATGCCCATCAGGGAACGGATTTCGGGGTGGGCGCGGCTGAAAGCGACCACCTTGCGGCTGGCCAGTCCCGGCCAGTCGTATACCGTCCGCCTAGAGTAATAGGAAACGTAGCCGAGGCATTCGCACGCGACGGTTTCGTTGGGCTGCATCACGCGGTTCAAATACAGGCCGATCGGCTTGCGCACGTTGTTTTCGATCTGTTCCTGAATTTGTTTTTCGGCCAGAAATGTTTTTGGCGTGTAGACAACAAACGGGGCAAGGTAAAGCGCCGCCGCGATGGTCAAAAACGCGAACCGGGCGCGGGGTCCGGGCGCCAGTCCCGCAACCGCCTGAAGGCCGCGCGCGCTCAGCCAAACGACGGACGCCAAGAAGGGGACCAAGTACCATCCAAACGGAACAGCCACCAGAAAAATGTAGTAACACGCATAACACGCGGCGAATCCGATGAACGGCGCAAAAGCCCACTGGCGCCGCCATAGCGCCGCCGCCGCGCCAACGCAGGCCAGCATGGTCATGGCGCCGCAGATCAGGCCGCGATCGCCGAACAGCGGGCGAAAATGCGTGCCGTGTCCGCCGAAACAGGGTCCGAGGGGCTGGAATACGGTTTCATATCCGTAATTGCCGGTGACGCGGAGCCGAAGGTGATGCCATGCCAGGGACCAGTCCAGGTTCGGATCGCGTGTCCACAGGTAATAGCCGAGGTTCTTGGCCAGGACCGTGTTCGGGATGGGCGATCCGTAATACCACGTCGTGAAAACAATCCACGGCAGGTAGAGTCCTACCGCAATCGCCACGACGGCGATCATCCGCTTTTTCAGGCGAAAAAGCCCGTAAACGCCCGCGATGACGGTCCAGAACGCGAAATCCGGCCGGGCTAGCATGCACAGGCCAAGGCTGAGGCCAAGCGCCGCGGGGCGTTCCGCAATCAGGAAGTAGAACGACGCCAGCAGGATGCAGGTCGTTATCTGCGTTTCCATGCCGGCCATGCCGTAAAGGATCTGGTGGTGCTCGAAGGCGAGGTAGCCCATGACCAGGATCGCCATCGGCGCGGGCAGTGTGATGCGCGGGTGAATTGCGATGCCAAGCGCGTACAGCACCGCCAAGCCGCCCGCGAAAGCCGACACAAGCCGGATGAAATGGATTCCCCAGCCCATGTGCACGAGATCGCCCATCAGGGGAACCAGCACGCTCAGCGGACTGGTGAATCCGTGGATTGGCGGTTCGTCAACATGGTGGTGGGTGAGGCCGAAACCGGCCACCGCGTTCTCCGAGTGGAGAACGGTTATCAGCGCATCTTCCCACAAGCGGCCCGTATAGGCCCAGAACGCCAGACGCAGCAGAACCGCCGCCGCCGCCAGAACCCATCCGCAGCGGATTAGTCCGCGGTTTTCGGCAGTTGTTTCGATTCCCAAAAAAAGCAGCAGTCGTTCCATGGATCCCACGCCAATCGTTTTTTCAGGTCCGATTATCTCCAAAACAACTACCCATCTCCATTTCTTGCGCACATATACATCTTTGAGAGTACAGAGTTCTTTCATGGATTCACCTGTTCCGACCGCGCGCGGGGAGTCCTTTGGGCGCTAAACGTAGGACAGACTGTCCAGTCTGTCTTTTCCGAAGCCACGTCATGTCCGTGGACGGACAGGCTGGACAGCCTGTCCCACACAATCGCCCTTGTTTACGCCCTGTTGGCGCCCCATGATTGGCGCTTCAATACAATTCCATAACCCCTTCTATCGGAAAAGGCCTTTCCTTGGGTGATTTAAGACTGAAACAAGCCCCGATAATTCGGTACTCGCAAGATACATCCAAACAGCAATAACTAAACCGTGCGTCTTTGATTGACATCGCGGCGGGATCCTGTAAAAATGGGGCGTGGTGGTTTATCGTTTGCAGGCGGACCGGTTGGGCAGGACCCGTGGAGGAGAACCGGACTCATGGACATGCACCGCAATATCCTGTTGGGGCTTTTGCTGGAAAAGCGAAACTTGGCGGGGGAAAATCTTCTGTCGAGCGCGGGCGGGCGGTGGTACCGCAATCCCGACCGCGATCTCGGCCGTCTGCTCGTGGATGTGGGCGCCCTTTCCGGCGACGACTTGCACCAAATCGGCAAGGAAATGGAAGCCATCATCGCGCAACAGGGCGGCGATGTTCGCGCGGCGATCAAGAGTCTGGGCGGCCCGGCCGCCGTTGCGCGCGTGTTCGGCGGGACAATCCCGATGGACGACGCCTGCAACATCGGTTCGACACACGCCCCGGCGTCGGACACGACAGGATCGTCCAGCACCATCGATCTGTCGGAACAATTCCAGCGCGACACGGTGCCGATTGCAAAAGACACGGACGACGATCCGCTGGCCGGCGGCACGCTTCAACCGATGCCGTTGACGGTGGGTCCCGCGTCGCGCGCAACAGCCACGGACGTTCCCGCCGTCAAGGAACATCCCGGCCGCTACAAGTCCATTCGCACCTTCGCGGCGGGCGGTATGGGCAAGTTGTTCCTCGTGCATGACCTGCACCTGAACCGCGACATCATCCTGAAGGAATTGTTGCCCGAACACCTTGAAGGGGTTGGCACGCGGCCCGGCACGCGCACGGTGGACATGCTGACCGTTCCCGTGGTGGCGCGGTTCATGCAGGAAGCGCGCATCACGAGCCAACTCGAACACCCGGCGATTGTGCCCGTGTACGAATTGGGCTACCGCGACGACGGCTCGTTGTATTACACGATGAAATACGTCCGGGGCCGCACGTTGCAGGACGTGCTCAACGAGACGCGCACCCTGTCGGATCGCCTGAACCTGCTCACGCGCTTTCTCGATCTCTGCCAGGCCATTGCCTACGCCCACAGCCGAAACGTGATTCACCGCGATATCAAGCCGCTCAACGTGATGGTCGGCGAATTCGGCGAGACGGTCGTGATTGACTGGGGCATTGCGAAAGTCCTCGGCAAAGAGGACATCCACGCGAAAGACATCGCCATGGCCTCGACCGCCCTTCAATCCGGCGACACCGCCTCGCTGACCAAAACGGTCTATGGACAGGCGATGGGATCGCCGTATTTCATGGCGCCGGAACAGGCCCAGGGGCGCGTGGATAAAATCGATCAGCGATCGGACATTTATTCGCTGGGCGCGGTGTTGTACACGATATTGAGCGGCCGTCTCCCGTATCTGGGCCTGTCGGCCAACGAATTCCTCAAAAAAGTCGTGAATACCCCGCCCGTGCCCATTCGCCAAATTCAGAAGGACGTGCCGCCCGAACTGGCCGCGATTTGCGAGCGGGCCATGCAGCGGAACCCCGAAGACCGCTATCAGACCGCGAAAGAACTCGCCGACGAAATCGAAAATTATCTTTCGGGCGGACTGGTGCGGGCGCATACCTACCGTTTTTCGGAACATCTCATGCGTTTCGTCAAGAAGCACAAGACCTTTTTGTCCACCGCGGCGGCGGGCCTTGTGGCGCTGGTGGCGCTGGGCGTTTTTTCGTACATTCGCGTGGTGCGCGAAAGGGATCGCGCCGAATTGGAGCGGCAACGCGCCGAGATCAACTGGCAGCGCGCCGAAACAGAAAAAAAGGCGGCGGAAGAGGCCCGCGGCAAGGAACAGATTGCGCGCGAAGCGGCCGAGCGCGAATTGTACTTTGCCAACATATCGCTCTCGGAACGCTGCATTCAGGAAAGGCGTATGGACCAGGCGCGGGCGCTTCTGGCCAACTGTCCGGATGTGCATCGCAACTGGGAATGGGGCCGTCTTGAATACCTCTGCAACGCGGATCGCATGACGCTCGCGCAAGGCGGGCAATTCGTGCGTTTTACGTCGAACGACGCCATCGCCACCTGTTCGGTGGACGGCCATCTCGTGCTTTCGCGGCTGGATACCGGCCAAACGGTCAAAGTTCTGGCCGACAAGGGCGGCTACCAGATGGACATAGCTGTGAGCGCCGTCGAGCCGCGCCGGTTGATTGCCGGCATCGAGGGACGCGTGGCCGTTTGGGATGCCGCGACGGGCGAGGAACTTTTTTCTTTCGACGATCCCCGTTCGGACGGCGAAAATCCGCGCCGGGCCGTGGCAATCAGCACCGACGGCCGATGGGGCGCCGCGCTCAATCAGGACGGCCTCGTGCGCGTGTGGGATTTGACCGCCAAGAAGGAGGCCTTCACGGTCAAGCCGGTCCGCGCAAGTCTCGCGCTGCTGGCCTTCACCCCGTCGGGCGCCCAGTTGCTCGTATCGTCCGCCGACATGACCGACGAAGGCATGGCCGGGCAGATTGAAATATGGGACACCGCCAAGGGTGAAACGATTCAAACCGCCCAACTCCCCGCGCCGCTGATGGTGAAATCCATGACGTTCAGCCCGAACGGCGCATGGGTGGCCATCGGCACCAACGGCGGCCTGCTGGTCTGGGATGCCGCGAAATGGGCGCAGATTCATGCGCTCAAAACAACGGTGGGCAGCCCGCGCGCGGTGGCGTTCAGTCCCGACGGGGGACTGCTTGCGGCGGGCAACCAGACGGGTGAACTCAAAGTGTGGGAGACGCCGTCCGGGAAGGAGCGTTTTGCCGTGAACGCACACCTCGATTTCATCGGGGCGCTTGCCTTTACCACGGACGGCGGCTGTGTGGTTACGGCGAGTTCCGATCGCACCGCCAAAACGTGGGACGCCGCGAATGGCAGGGAACTCGAGACGCTGCGCGGACACAACGGCGCGATTATGGATCTCTCGATTGCCGATTCCGGTGAACGCCTTGCCACCACCAGTTACGACGGTACGACGAAAATTTGGGACATCGGCGCCGATCGCAGACTCTACGACATGACGGCGGCCGCCTACTGCGCGGCCAAGGGCCAACTCGCCGGCGCGGTCGGAAACGAGGCCATCCTGTGGGACGCCCAAACCGGCCGCGAAATCATGCACTTTGCCGGTCACGCGGCGAAAATTTACCAGTTGGCCGTATCGCCGGACGGCGCGCGCCTCGCGACGGCCGCGGGCGAGACAGCCGACGGCCGTCATTTCGACCTGATCCGAGTTTGGGACACGGCGTCGGGCAAGGCGCTGCATGCGCTTGAGGCGAAGGGGCAGAAGGTCATGCAGTTGCGATTCGATCCTCTGGGCGCGCGGCTGGCCGTGCGCGCCGGAAACGTGTTGCAAGTCTGGGACATGGCTACGGGCGAGGAACGCCTGTCCGTGCCCGAGGCCCTCGGTTTTGCGTTCAGTGATGACGGCTCCCTCTTTTGCGCGGGCACGAGCCAAGGCGATGTGACCGTGTACGATGCGGCTATGAAAGAGCGTTTCCGCGTGAAGACCGAAGCGGCCTTCGGCGTGACGCTCGCGTTTTCGCCGGATGGTCAATCGCTCATCGGCAGCAGCGATGTGCTTGCGGGCGATAGCTACGAGGGGCATCTGCACTTTTGGAGCGCCGCGGACGGACGGCCGATTCGCGCAATCAAGGCGCACAAGGGGCATGTCGCCTACATCGCGTATGCGCCCGATGGACGCGTCTTCGCGACAGCCGGCGCGGACAAGCTCGCCAAGGTGTGGGAGGCCGAATCCGGCAACGAGTTGCTCACGCTCAGCGGCCACGCCAGCGAAGTCGCGTCGGTCGCCTTTACGCCCAACGGACAGCGCATCGCCACGGCCAGCGCCGACGGAACGTTCAAATTATGGGAACGGGATACCGGCCGCGAAATCCTGACGCTTCAAAATGCCGCGTTGCACCAGAAGGGCGAGGGCGCGTCGCCCGGCGCGATAGCGTTCAGTCCCGACAGCCTTCAAGCCGCCACCTTGACCATGCCGGTGGCGTTGGCCCCGCAAGTGCTCCGCTGTTTTCCATGGGACATCGCGCAGTATCCCGGAAACCCGGAAGACAAACTCCAGGATCGCATCGAACAATACAAGCGAAAATAGGCTGAGCGCGTCAACGATCCTTCACTTCGCGTCACGGCGCGGATTGTTCCCGCGCGGCCATGATTGCGCGGGCGGCGGCCATGACATCGGCGGACAGCGGGAGCGGATCCTTTCCCTCCACACAGGCGTATCGTTCGAAATCGGTGTAGCCCACTTCGCGAAGGAAATCCTCGTCAATCAGCGCGCGCCCGTTCGATAGTTCCGGATGTTGGAGTATTTCCCAGACGGCATCGGCTACGATATCCGCCTTGCGCCAGAGCTCCCGCCCGCCCATGCCGAAGTTGATCGTGGCGTAGGATTCGATGATGGTTTTCGGCCAGAGCGCCGTCCCGCGGATGTTGTATTCGCGCATTTCCTCCGCGACACCCAGCGCGATCAGGGTCATGCCGAACTTGCTGAGCATATAGGCGATCTGGCCGGGGACCATGCCCAAATCTATCGGCGGCGACATGGCGATGACGTGCCCGCCGCGCTGCTTCTTCATGGCGGGCAGGAACGCTTCCGTCACGGCATAGGTCCCGCGCGCGTTGACGCCCATGACGAGATCGTAGCGGCTCATGGGCGTTTGATCCATCGTCCGCCACCAGAGGGCGCCGGCGTTGTTGATGACCGCGTCCACGCGCCCGAACCGGTCGAGCGTCGCGCCCGCGGCCCGTTGGATCTGTTCGGTGTCGCGCACATTGCATGGCACGGCCAGCACATCCGTGCCGTATGCGCGGATTTCGTTCGCCGCCGTGTGGATGGTGCCCGGCAGGCGCGGATCTTCCTCCACGGATCGCGCCGCCACGACAATGTCCCATCCTTCGCGCGCCAGGCGCAACGCGCACGCCTTGCCTATCCCGCGCGTGGCCCCCGTGATGAAAGCAACCTTTCGCAATGTTTCACCTTTCCTGTTAGCCCAAGATCATCTTATACACGCAAAGCGCCTTCCCCGCATGAAATGCAGGGAGAAATGCGGAAGGTTCACGAACAAAACCCGGTTGTTTTCCGCCATGAGTTGGGCCAAATGCTGCGGGGTGCTGCGGGCGGTGCTCCAGTCGTTGCAGGAAAGCACAACGATGTCCATGCCTTCGAGCATTTTCAACCCTCCCCGCCGAATTGTTTAGACCCTTGCGCGATGGTCAACTCCAGGCGCGGATGAACGCCTCGAACGACCGGTCGTAGGTTTTTTCGACTTCCGGCGGGAAACAGCAAGCAGGCAACTGGCGCTTGGCCAGATGGCTGTGCAGGCAATCGCAGCATATCCCGCGGTTGCCGCAAGACATGTAGGTGCAGGTGCAGCGGTCGAGGTTCTTTGAGTGATTCGCACAATCCGGCATGATGTAGACTCCTTCTTTTTTTCTGGTCTTCTTGCGCAACGATAATACGCCAATTTACCACGAAACAAGCATGTGACGGAAATGCGCGGCAAGCGGCTTGTTCCTACGGTTCATTGCTTCTTGTCGCGCATGCGAATCGCCGCATCCAATCCCTCGCGCGCCTCTTTCCAATCCGGTTGAACAAGCAGAACCCGTTGGTAATGGGTTATGGCCTCTTCCGCCATGCCTTTTTTCAACAGGATGCCGGCCAGCAGGAAATGCGCTCCCGTATGTTTGGGTTCGAGGCGGACGGCCTCTTCGAGATAGGGTTGGGCCGCGTCATTTTGGCCGTCCTTGGCCAACAATGTGCCCAGATTGGCCTGCGTGTTGGGATTCGTGGGATCGAGCGCCAGCGCGCGTTCATATTCCGCGCGCGCCTCGGCCCGTTTGCCGAACCGTAAAAGTAGATCGGCGTAGTTGTTGTGCGCCAAGGCGTAATCGGGCTTGAGACGAAGGGCCGTTTCATAATGCTCCTGGGCTTCTTGGGTTCTGCCGCGCGCGGCCAAGGCGTCCGCGATCCCGCAATGCGATTCGGCGTCGTCCGGATTCAGGTCCAATGCGGCGGAAAACCGCCCAATGGCTTCGTCGTACTTTTTCTGGCGGGCCAGCAGGAATCCGAAACTCCGAAAGGCGTTCCCGTTTTGCGGATCGAGCCGTAACCATTCCTCGTAATGCTTGCGCGCGCCGTCTAGGTCGTTGCGCGCCGCCAGTGCGTCCGCCATGCCCGCATGCGCGTCCTTGTCGTCGGGATTCAAGGCCAGCGCCTTGCCGAAACAATCCGCCGCGCGGTTGATGTCGCCTTTCTTGCGCAACAGAAACGCGAGATTCTTCGGGGTGTTCGGATTCGCCGCGTCCGCCGCCATGGCCGCCTCGTAATGCGCGATGGCTTCGTCCGCCTCCCCGCGTTCCGCAAGCAGGTCCGCGAGATTGTGATGGGCGGCGGCCAGTTTCGGATCGTCCTCGACCGTCCTGCGATACTCCGCGATGGCCTCGTCCTTATGGCCTTGCCCGCCCAGAGCCAGCGCCAGGTTGAAGCGCGCGTTCGCGTCGTTCGGATTCAACCGCAACACCTCGCGGAACAGCGCGATGCCCTCGTCCACCCGATCCTGCTTGACCAGCAGGTATCCCTTGTTGAACAGCGCCGTCACGTTGTCCGGTTCGGACGCCAGCACGCGATCAAACAGCGCCAGCGCCGCGTCGGCATCCCCTTTGCGAAACCGCTCATAACCGAGATTGTTCAGGGCGTCGGGGTAATCCGGTCTTAGGCGCAAGGCCTCCTCATATTGCGCGACGGCCTCGTCCACGCGATTCAGCGCGGCCAGCGCGATGCCGTAATTGAGGCGCGTGTTGGCGTCGTCCGGCTGCGCGCGCAACGCCGCCTCGAAATGCGCGGCCGCCTCGTCGTATCGCTTTTCTTCCAGCAACGCAATGCCGAGATTGTAATGGACGTTTTCGTAATCCGGCTTGAGGCGCAACGCTTCGGAAAAGGCCTCGATGGCTTCGGCCTGCCTTCCCTGCATCTGCAACGCCAGGCCGAGACCGAAATGCGCGCGTTCGTTTGCGGGATCCAAACGCAATGCCTCCGCGAAACACCGGGCGGCCTCGTCCGGTTTTTGCCGGCGCTGCATCGCGAAACCGAGCGCGCATTGCGCGTTCGCGTGCCGGGGATCAAGACGGACGGCTTCCGTCAAATGCCGCAGCGCGTCGTCGTCCTTGCCCTGTTTTTCAAGAATCAGCGCAAAATTGAAATGCACATCGGCGTTGTCCGGCTGCAGGCGAAGCAGGCGGTCGAAACAGGCCGCGCCGTCGTCCAGTTTTCCCTCCCGCGCCGATTCGAACCCCAAATTGAACAGCGCGCCGGGATGGTCCGGCTCTATTTCGAGCGCGCGGCGGAAGCAGGCGATCCCTTCTTCGCGCTTTCCTTGGACGACCCATTCGTGGCCAAGGCCGTTGAGCGCGTCGGCGTGTTTGGGTTCGCGCCCCAGGACTTCGCGAAACTGCTCCGATGCTTCTTCGGTCCGTCCGAGCAGGGCGTAGGCTGTCGCAAGATTGAACCGGGCGTGAACATCGTCCGGTGAGAGCGTTTCCTCTGTTCGGGCGCAGGCCGCGAGCGCTTCGTCGGTCTTCCCAAGCCGCGCCAGCGCAACGGCCAGATTGGGATAGGCCGCGCGATAATCCGGCGCAAGGCGCAGCGTTTCCCCGAAGTGTTCCGCGGCGGCTTCGGCGTTGCCGGCCTTCGCCAGCGCCAGACCCAGGTTGAAATGCGTGTCGGCGTCGTCTGGATTGCCGGACAACGCCGTCCGGAAATGCGCGATGGCCTCGTCCGTCCGGTTTCGCGCCGCGAGGTAATAGCCCAGATTGAAATGCGCCCGCGCATTGTCCGGTTCGATGGCCGCGGCCTCGCCGAAACATTCGAGCGCCTCGTCCACGTGGCCTTGTTGCGCGAGTTCATGTCCGAGACTGTTCCATGCGTTGACATGCTTCGGATCCATTTCTATTGCGCGCCGGTATGCCGCAAGGGCCTCGTCGTGGCGCCCTTTTTCCGCCAGCGCATGCCCGTAATTGAACCGGATGTCCGCGGTTTCCGGCATCAGCCGCAGCGCGGTTTCATACTCGGCCAGTGCGTCGTCCGTATGCCCGAGCCGCGCCAGGACAAGGCCGAGATTGTAATGGACCGTATCGTACTGGGGATTCAGTTCGAGCGCCCGCCGAAAATGGGCCAGCGCGTCCTCGGTCCGCCCGCGATCCGAGAGCATCACGCCCAGATTGTAATGGGCGAAGGCATCGTCCGGATGTCGTGCAATCCATTCGTTGAAATCCCGTATGCCGTCTTCGATGCGCCCCGTCTTCGTGTAGGCGAACCGCCGTTCGTCGTGCCAGCGCGAAAGGTCCGGTTTGACGTCAATGATCGGAATACGCAGCAGCAGCATGAGCCCCAGTGTGGCGGCGATGATCGCTCCCGCCGCCCGGTATCGTTTTACGGCAAAGAGATTGGCCACGGCATACACGCCATATCCACCGAACAGGAACATGATCGGAATCAGGGGAATACGGTAACGGGAACCCGCGATCAACGGTAAAAACACGCCGAAATAGGCCAATTGCCAGACGAGGATCAGCGCCGCCGTCTCGCGTGAAGCGGCGGTTGGTTCGGGTCGGTCGCCCTTTCCGCCCGGCCTCCATGCCCGTGTTCCGTACAAGGCCATGCCCAGCACAAACAATCCGAGCGGCCACGGGAAGCCGGGCAAATGGCGAAGGAGGTGCGACCGTTGTTTTTCGCAGGCAATGACCTTGTTTTCATCCACTTCGCGAGGTCCCAGCGTGAGCAATGCCCGCTTGAAGGCCATCCGGAATGGAATCGTGGGATCGCTTTTGATATTTGCCCACGTTTTGGACGCGAAATGGGCTTTCCATTGCGCGTAGGTTGCGATATCCGTTCCCAGATCCTTACCCAGGCTTTCGGCGGCGGCGCGCAAATCCAGCGGACCCCACGTGCCCGTGGGAACCATCCGGCGAATGTCGGGGGTTGCCGGCGAATAGCCGTCGTAACCGGGGCTGTTGCCCATATACAGGTTCAACTCGCCCGTGTAGGAAATAGGCACGAAGGCGCCCGACACAAGATAATTCCGAATCGTTACAGGTGAAATGACGGCCCCGGCCCCGCCCAGAACGACAGCGCACCAAACAAGTCCGGAACGCACCATGCCGCGACGCCATGCCGTCCATGCCCCCCACAACGCGAAAAGGGGCAACGTCGCCATGGTCTCCGGGCGCACGAGCGAAGCGCATCCAAGCACGATGCCAACGGGCAGGGCGTTGCGGAACCGTGGATCGCGGTTCCAGCGGAAACACAACAAAAAGGCCAGCAAATAGAGGAAGATATAAAGCGGAGGCTGGTTGATCTCGCCTTCGTAGTAAATGAAAGCCCAATACGTCGTCATCAGGCCGGCCGCAACTACCCCCGCCCAACGGTTCCATAACGCCCGGCCAAGGAAATACAGCAAGAGCGCCGAACCCAGCCCCAGCGCCATCTGCACCACGCGGACGGCGAGATAACTGCCGTTCGTCGCCCAATAAACGGCCGCCAGAAAAACGGAGTAGCCCGGCGGATTCGGGTAAGGATAGCCGGGAATGAACGCGCCGCTGTGCCCCTCCGGCGGCGTCCAGTCGCCGCTGAGCATGGCCCGTGCCCAGTAATCCTTGAAGGCGGGATCGTTCAACGGAAAGGTGAAGTCGGGAGCAGACACTACTTCACCGAGATAGAAAAGGCGCATCCCGGCGCCCAGGAGCAAAAGCAGTACAAGGGTTATCGTGGCCGGGTCAATTCGAATTTTGGCGTCAGTTGTGGGTCCGGTTTCGGTCATCCTGTCCTCTTGGCGGCCCCGCGTTCGCTTCGCATGCCTTGAACATCCAGCCGGGTGCGGCGCTTGAACGGACTGAAATAATAAAGATAATGCCAGATCGCGTGATCAAAAAAGATCGGAAGCACACGAAGGGTTCCCCATACGGATCCGTGTTGCGAACGGTGGATCACGCGCAGGTTGGCGATGGGCGCAAGGACAATCCGGCACACCACCGATGCGGCCATCATCATGATACGAATCCGCCGCGAAGCCGGGTTGGCGCCATAGGCCCGTGCCATTCGGCGCATCATGCCGCCCGGCAGCAGGGAGGCCATCTCAAGCAGCGCAAGGGCCGGATTTCGCGTGCGGACCAGATAATCCCGGCCTCGAGGGTCCTCGACCTGATCCGGAATCTCGCGCAACGCCCTCTCCCGGAGATTCGTTCCCTCGAACAGGATCAGCGAAAAGATCGGCGTAAAATAGGGTTTGGGGATGCGTGTGAGCACGTCGGTGGTTTGCAGGTAGTCGTCCAGCGCCTCGTAGGGATTGTCTACCAGCAGATCGTAATAGGCGGCAACCGGATAACGGCCGATCAGGCGCGCTGCCTCCAGAAACTCCTCTGAAGTAATGCGATGATCGTAAATCTCATGGCAAATCCGTTGACTGCCACTCTGCAGGCCCATGTTGACCCATCCAAGCCCCGCGTCCGCGAGCAGATCCATTTTTTCCCGGGTGAAATAGCGGGCCGTGCCTTTGACGATAAACGGCTTGCCGATCCGTTTTTTATATTGTTCGCAAAACAACGCCAGCCGATCGGCGTCGTTGGCCAGAAAACAGTCGTCGCTGATGTCAATGTACTCGACCGGTGGTCCCTCGACGACGGCCGCCTCCAGTTCCGCCATGACGTGTTCGACGCTGCGATGGCGCACCGGCCAGCGCCCGTACAGTTGCCGCAGGAAATGATTGCAGCAATAGGTGCAATTGTGGGGACACCCCCGCGAGGTAAGCAGTTTGTACAAGGCGCCGCGATAGCGCCGGTAACGTCTCAGATGATCTTTGTCCAGCGGCGCGATGCGTCCACGGGCCAGCACATAGGCGTTTTGGGGGATTTGGCGTCCTATAGGCAGCGTGTCGAGATCCTCGACAAGCGGATACAACGGATTGCGGTTGAACACGCCCCCGCGCTTGAAGCACAGGTTGTTGATGTCGTCGAACGATCGGCCCTCCCTGGCCGCTTGGGCCATGTCGAGCATCGTCTGCTCCGCCTCGCCGACGCAGGCATAATCCGCGTATTCGACGCAAGCCTCGGGCGAAGTCGTCGGATGAATGCCGCCCCAAACGATCGGCATCGCCGGATGGCTCTTTTTGATCGCGTCCGTAATCGCCCGGGCGGCATCGAAATCGTACGCCATCAGGCTAATGCCGATAAAACGCGGATCCCGTTCCTTTACAAACCCCGCCAGCCGGGCCTGCCAATCGTCTTCTTCCATCAAACGCGGCAGATAGAGCAGCGTCGAGTCATATCCCCGATCCAGCAAGAGGAGATGCAGTCCCTTCAAACCCAATATGTCCAGATTGGGTTGCGGCGATATCAGAAGAACGCTCATCCCGGCGCCAATTTCCTTTTTTTACGGCCAACAGGACCATTGTGCCTGAAGTCGGAGGTCTCCAACAAATAGAACCCGGCGCGCGCGCCTGATCCGCGTTGTTTTATCCCCCCGCACACCTTCCCAATCCCTGTCAACAATTTCATTGACTTCGGGCGCCCATCTCCTTATAATGCGTTTGTTGTCAACCAATGTGCCCATGATTGCGTGGGTGGCTCAAGGAGTCGGTTTCGATGGCTTGCCATCGCCGTTCAGGCGTTTCGCTATACATCGCGGTCGCGATAGTCCGCAGCATACAAAGGCTTATCGCTCAAGAGGTTGTGCCGGCCTGCGAGGGATAATTCGACACCGTTTTTCCGGGAGCCACCATTCACGCGGCAGGGTTGTTTGCAGTCTGTTGAATGAATGGAGGTTTAGAGCATGTCGCTGTGGATCCTGCTGACAGGGGCCGCGGTCGGCGGCGTTGTCCTCGGTGTACTTTCGGCGATAATCGGCGCGCGCGTGGTTGGAAACGGCCTCGTGGGGAAAGCGCGCCGGGAAGCCGCTCAATTGGTGTCCAATGCCGAGCGTGAAGCCGCCGCCATCACCAAAGAAGCCAAAACCAGCATCAAGGCGCAGGCCGTTGAACTGCGCGAACAAGCCGAGCGCGAGGCGCGCGAAATGCGCAAGGAACTCGTCGCCCTCGAAAAACGCATCCTCGCCAAAGAAGAAACGGTGGACAAGCGCGTTGACGCCCTGGACCGCAAGGCAGGCGAACTCAACAACAAGGAGCGTGAACTGGCCGAACGGGAAAAGGCCCTCGGCAGGGAAGGCGCCCGAATCGAGTCCATCATCGCCGAGCAGACGAAGAAACTGGAAGAAATTTCCGGGATGACGGCTGATCAGGCGCGCAAGGCGATCTATGCGCAACTCGAAACCGAAGTCAAGCGCGATGCCGCAATGCGCCTGAAGCGCGTCGAGGACGAATTGATCGAAAATTCCGAGAAAAAGGCGCGATGGATCATCGGGGAGGCGATTCAGCGCTGTTCCGCGGATCACGTCGCCGAAACGACCGTTTCGGTCATTCCGCTGCCCAGCGAGGAAATGAAAGGCCGGATTATCGGGCGCGAGGGACGCAATATCCGCGCGCTGGAAAGCGCCACGGGCATCAATGTCATCATTGACGACACACCCGAAGCGGTGGTCCTCTCCGGATTCGACCCGGTGCGGCGCGAAGTGGCGCGCATTACGCTCGAACGCCTGATTCAAGACGGGCGGATCCATCCCGCGCGCATCGAGGAAATGGTCGTAAAAGTCACCGACGAAATCCAAAAATCCATCAAGGAAATGGGTGAACAGACCTGTCTCGAGGTGGACGTCCACGGTTTGCATCCGGAAATCGTCAAGCTTATCGGGCGTCTCCACTACCGCACGTCCTACGGGCAGAACGTCTTGAAGCACTCGAAGGAAGTTTGCCATCTGGCCGGCATCATGGCCGCGGAACTGGGCGTCAATGTCCAGATGGCCAAGCGGGCCGGCCTGATTCACGATATCGGTAAGGCCATCAACCACGAGGTTGAGGGGTCGCACGCCGTCATCGGCCACGACATTGCAAAACGGCACGGCGAAAATGCAATGATTGTAAATGCGATCGGCGCCCATCACGGCGAAATGCCGCAGGAAGACATCATTGCCGTGTTGGTGCAGGCCGCCGATGCCCTGTCCGCGGCGCGTCCCGGCGCGCGGCGCGAGACGGTCGAAACCTATATCAAGCGACTGGAACAACTCGAGGCAATCGCGGACGGTTTTGCAGGCGTCGAGAAATCCTATGCGATTCAGGCGGGCCGCGAAGTGCGTGTGGTGGTGTATCCCGACAAGGTCGGCGATGCCGAGGCGATGCAATTGGCGCGCGATGTCGCCCGCAAGGTGGAAGCGGAAATGGTTTATCCCGGCCAAATCAAGGTGACGGTGGTCCGAGAAACCCGCGCGGTGGAAACAGCAAAATAACCGGTATCGTTGACAAACGGATTTTTACGTCCCAAAAGGCATGCATGAAGATTTTGTTCATCGGAGATATCGTCGGACGCCGGGGACGGCAATGTGTGGGCCGTCTCTTGCCGGGTCTGCGCAACGAATTGGGGTTGGACCTTGTGCTGGGCAACGCCGAAAACGCCGCAGGCGGCTTGGGCGCGACAGGGCCGGTCATGGACGATTTGATCCGGTCGGGCGTGCAGGGCATGACGCTCGGAAACCATACGTGGCGCAAGAAGGAACTGGCCGGGGTCCTGAACCGGTATGCCAATGTGGCGCGTCCGCTGAACTACCCGCCGGGCGTGCCGGGTCAGGGGTCGTTTCTGCTGGATGTGGGCGGCGTTCCGGTGGCGGTGGCCAGTGTGATTGGCCGTGTGTTCATGGACGCGTTTGCGTGTCCCTTTACGGCTGCCCGTGAGGCATTGGACCGATTGCGCGAGCACACACCGGTCATCATTGTGGATTTTCATGCCGAGGCCACGTCGGAAAAAGTGGCGCTGGGCTGGCATCTCGACGGCCATTGCAGCGCGGTGCTCGGCACCCACACGCATGTTCAAACCGCGGACGAGCGAATTTTGCCGGGCGGCACGGCGTATATTACGGATGCGGGCATGACGGGCCCGGTGGACTCGGTGATCGGCATCGAGCGCGATCGGGCCATCGGCAAGTTTCTGACCGGCATGCCGTCGGAGTTCAAAGTGGCCAAGGGGCCCGCACGGCTTTGCGGGGTCGTGGTGGACGTGGACGAGGCGACGGGCCGGGCGCGCGGCATTGAGCGAATTGCCCGTCAGGACGACAACCTTGATTCGGGCGACGATGACGACGACTGACGCCAGGCCCGGTTTGTGGGACATGTGGGCATGTATTTCAAGCAGATAGATCTGTTCGGATTCAAATCCTTTGCCGACCGGACCCACGTCCGGCTCGAACCGGGTATCACGTGCATCGTCGGACCGAACGGCTGCGGCAAGAGCAACATCCTCGACGCGTTGCGTTGGGCATTGGGCGAACAGAGCGCCAAGAGCCTGCGCGGCGTCCAAATGCAGGACGTTATCTTCAACGGCAGCGAAAACCGGACCGCCCTCGGCATGGCCGAGGTTTCGATTACCTTCGACAATACCGACAACCGCCTGCCGATTGATTACTCGGAAGTACAGGTCACGCGCCGCCTTTACCGCACCGGCGAAAGCGAATACTTGCTCAACAAGAGCCCCTGCCGCCTGCGCGATGTCCAGGAATTGTTTATGGACACCGGTATTGGAACAAACGCCTACTCCCTTATCGGACAGGGCAAAATTGACCTTGTGCTCAGTTCAAAGCCGGAGGATCGCCGGTTCCTGTTCGAGGAAGCCGCCGGCATCATCAAGTACAAGTCCCGCAAGCGCGTCGCCATGCGCAAACTCGACGCCGCCGAACAGAACCTGCTCCGGCTCAACGACATCATCGCCGAGGTTGAACGGCAGATGCGATCGCTCAAGCGGCAGGTCAACGCCGCGGTCCGATACCGTGAATTGACTGACTTGCTCAAGGCGCTCGAAGTACGCGCGTTCTGGATCAAATACGCGCACCTGCAGCAGGAATTGATGCGCCTGCGCGAACAGTACGCCGCCGCCGCCGAAACATACGCGCGGGTGATGGCGGAAAACGCGGACGCCGGCACGCGCAACGAGGAACTCTCGCTCCGAATGATCGAAGTCGAACGCGTGATGGCCGCGCGACAGGAAAGTGTCCAGCAACTCGACGCCGAAATGGAAAAGATCGAACGCCAGATTGCGCTGCTCCGTCAACAAATCAAATTCATCGAGGAACAGCACGAGCAGGCACTGAACGAGCGCGACGAATTCCGCCGGAGAGCCGACGAAATCCAGGCGAAAATCCGGCATTCGGAAAAATCCGTCGAGACGATCACCGGTGAGCTAGAAGCCTGCCAGAAGGCCATCGCCGAAAAACAGGCCGAATACGATGCGGCGGCGGTACGCGTTTCCGAGGCCGAATCGCGCCAGGAAACCGAACGCGCGCGGGCGATGGAGGCGGTGAACACGCGTGCAAAGGCCCAAACCGAACTGGAAACACTTTCCGCCGGCATTCGCCGCATTGACAGCCAACTCGAGGCGATAGCTGAACGGCATCAGGCCCATCACGACCACCGGAAGGGTGTTGTCGAACGCCTCGAGGACGCGCGCCGTCTCGAATCCGAAAAACAGGCCGCGCTCACGGCTGTGGTCCACGAACGCCGCGAAGCCGCCGAACGGCATGCGGCCATGTCACAGGATGTGCGCAAACTCAACGACGAATGGCAGAACCTGCGCGAGAGCAAGGGCCGTCAGGAAGCGCGGCTCCATTCACTGCGCGAACTCCGCGACAGTTACGAGGGCTTCGCCGTCGGCGTGCGGGCCATCATGATGGCCAAGCAGCGAAACATGCCTGAAGCCAACGGCGTCATCGGACCCGTGGGCGACCTTCTGGCGACCGAAAAGAAATTCGAGCGCGCCATCGAGGCGGCCCTCGGCGGCAATATCAACAACATCGTCGTCGAGGAGGCCGTGGCCGCGAAAGACGCCATCGAATTCCTGAAAAAACACCAGGCGGGCCGCGTCACGTTCCTTCCGCTCGACATCATCCGGCCTAACCCGCAGGACGATGCCGGGGCCATCAACGGCATGCCCGGCGTCATCGGACCCGCCATCCGGTTCGTCCAGTACGACGCCCACATCCGCCAAGCCGTCGAATACCTCATGCACAACACGGTTATCGTCGAAACCATGGACGACGCGATTCGCATTGCGCGTTCCGGCAAACGCTACCCGCGCCTCGTCACCCTCGAAGGCGAAGTCGTGTCGCAGGCCGGCGCCGTGACCGGCGGCCGCACCCAGAACGAGGGCCGCGGCCTCCTGGGACGCAGCGCCGAAATCGCCGAACTGGAAGACCATGTGAAAACCGCGGACGCGAACCTAGCAAAACTGATCAAGCGGACCCAGGCGCTGGCCGTCGAAATCAACGACCTTGCCCGGAAAATCAAGGAATTCGAGTCGCGCGAGATCGCCCTGCGCAACGAACTAAACGAAGCCGGAGTGATTATCGCGCGGCACGCGGCGGAACTCGATGGGCTTCAGCAATCCGTCCAGCAACTCGATGCACAGCGCGCGGCGCTGGAATCCGAACGCGGACGCCTCGAAGAGCAGCGAAACCAGGCTTTGGCGCGCGCCGATTCGATGGACCAGGACGACGCCGCGATCCAACAAGCCCTCGCGGAAGCGCAGGATGTCGCCGCGCGCGCCCGGCAAGCCCTTGCGGAACGCACGGGCGAGATGGGCGATCTGCGCGTGCGGTTCGCGGAATTGTCGCAGCGGCTCGACGAGGCCGACCGCAACCGTCGGCGCGAACAGCAGGAGTACGAAGAAGCGGTCCGCAATGCCGAACGCCGACTCGAACAAACGCAACAACTCAAACAAAACCAGGCTTCGCTCGAATCCGAAATCGAACGCCATCTCCAACGCGCCCGGGCCTTGTCGGAAGACGCCGACGAAGCGCGCAAAAAGGTCGTCGAGGCGCGCAACGAATACGAGACGCTGCGCAACGAAAACGAGGCGCTGGCTAAATCCCTGCGTGAAATGCACGATCGCGAGCGATCGTCCCAGTCCGAGGTTCATCGTCTCGAAATGGCCCTTCGCCACGACGAGGATCAGGCCGGATTCCTCGAGGAGCGCATCCTGGCCGAATACCATGTCGCGCTGTCCTCCTTGAACGCCGAAACCGTCGGCAAAGACGAGTACGACGACGAAACCCGCGAGAAACTTATCGCCGATGCCCGCGAAAAACTTGAACGCATGGGCCAGGTCAACCTGATGGCCATCGAGGAATACGCCGCGCTCGAGCAACGCCACAACTTCCTCGTCGCCCAGGAAGAAGATCTGAGGAAGGCCCGCGAAGCCCTGCTCGGCGTCGTCGAACGGATTGACACGACCATCCGCGACATGTTCCTTGAAACCTTCAACAATGTCGCCGACTCATTTCGCAACTATTTCCGCCGCCTGTTCAACGGCGGCCAAGCCCGCATCTACCTCGTGGACGAAAACGACCCCCTGGAAAGCGGCATCGAGATCGAAGCCCGGCCCCCCGGCAAGAAACCGCAAAGCATCTCCCTGCTCTCCGGCGGCGAGGCGGCCATGACCGCCATCGCCCTCTTGTTCAGCATTTTCCGCGCCAAGCCAAGCCCCTTCTGCGTCCTCGACGAAGTGGACGCCCCCCTCGACGATGCCAACATCGGCCGTTTCCTCGACATGGTCCAGGAATTCACCGCCGAAAGCCAGTTCATCATCATCACCCACAGCAAACAGACCATGACCCGCGCCAACATCCTCTACGGCGTCACCATGCAGGAACGCGGCGTCTCGCAAATCGTTTCCGTCAAATTCGAATAGCCATTCCGGGGGGGCGCCATGGTTGATTCTACCGTGACATGCGGGTAGACGGCGCGCGCTCGCAGCGTAAACCTGGCCCAAGGCTATGAACCGACATACGGAGTCCAGCGGAGATCGCGTATGGCAACGAAACAGAGTCATAAGAAAGCGTTGCTCAAATTGCCTAAAACTTTCTGGTTGTTTTTTATAGAAGCCGGAGTTTCTTGAGAGTACCGAGTTCTTGAGACACAAGGATGAGAATTTCCACGAAGATCGGCATTTCCGGGCCATTTCATGTCGGATCAGGCAACGAGCTCTTGTGTTGAAATTGAAAATGGCCGCTTGGTAGCGCCGATTTCCAAATCGGCATGTCGTGTTTCAGCAAGCCGATTTGGAAATCGGCGTTACATTCCGAGACCTTCACGACTCCGAGAACACGGCACTCTCAAAGGAGTTTATGGTGCTAAAATAACCTTCTCAACGTGCCGCCCGATGCTCCGGAGGCCGATTCTTCGGCGGCGAAGCGCAACAGGCGTTCGGTGTCTTTCCATCCAAGGCAGCCGTCGGTGATGCTGACGCCGTACTTGAGGTCTTTGTTGTTCTTGTCGGGGGATTGGCGTCCTTCGCGGAGATAACTCTCGAGCATGGCGCCAATGATGGAGGTGTTGCCGTCTATGCGCTGCAAAAGGACGCTCCGCAGGACGTGGCCCTGAAGTTTAGGGCGTTTGCCGGAGTTGTCGTGGCTGCAATCCACCATGATGCGCGGCTCGACGCCGATCGCGCGCAGTTGTTCTTCGGCCATGATAATGCCGACGGGATCGTAATTGGGCCGGTCCTGTCCGCCGCGCAGGATGATGTGGCAATAGGGATTGCCGCGCGTGGCGACAATGCACGTCTGGCCGTCCTCGTTGATGCCGAGGAAATGATGGGGGCGCCGGGCGGATTGCAACGCATCGATCGCGACGCGCAGGTTGCCGTCGGTGCTGTTCTTGAACCCGACGGGCATCGAGAGTCCGCTGGCCATTTCGCGGTGCGTCTGCGATTCGGTCGTTCGGGCGCCGATGGCCGCCCAACTTTCGAGGTCGGCGATATATTGCGGGATAATCGGATCGAGCACCTCGCTGGCGGTGGGGAGTCCCATTTCGTTCACGCGCAACAGGATTTCGCGCGCCCGGTAGAGGCCCGTTTTCATATCGTATGTGCCGTCGAGATTCGGGTCGTTGATCAGCCCTTTCCAACCGATGGTCGTGCGGGGTTTTTCAAAATACGTCCGCATGACCACTAACACCTCGTTCTTGACCTCTTCGGCCAGAACCGCCAATCGTTCGGCATATTCCAGCGCGCCGTCGCGATCGTGGATCGAGCAGGGACCGACGATCACGAGCAGCCGGCGATCCGCGCCGTCGAGAATGTTTCGGATGGCCCGGCGGCCCTCGACGACCGTCCTGTTCGCCGCCTCCGTCATTGGAAGTTTGGCTTTCAACGCACGCGGCGTGATCAGCGGTGTCATCGCCGCGACGTTTAGATCGAATGTGCGTTCCATACTGGCGTTTCCCTTTTCTGTAAGGCATTATAACGCTTTGAGCCTGGCCGGAGGTATTTATGACCCATCGAGAGCGGTTTCTTGAAACGTTGTTGTTCGGCGCGCCCGACCGGATTCCCTTTTCGCCGGGCGGCGCGCGCGAATCCACGTTGGCCGCGTGGCATACGCAAGGACTGCCGGAAGGCCGCAACTACATGGACGCGGTCCATGATCTGATTGATGCGCGGCGTGCGGAAAAAGGATTGCCGCCGGGCGAGTTCCGTCCGAAGACGCCATGGACCGATCTCGGTGTCTCGTTCAAGATGATACCAACCTTCGAGGAAGAAGTCCTCGAGCACAAGGATGGTCACTACATCGTGCGGGACTGGATGGGCGCGATCACGGAAATCTCCGATCGGTACGACTACACGTATATCCGATCGCCGCGCGACTTCGTGACGCGGAAATGGCACCGCTTCCCCGTTCAGAACCGCGCCGACTGGGAGGCGATGAAGCCGCGATTCGACCCGCGGCATCCGGAGCGGTTTCCCGCGGATTTCGAGGCGCGTTGCGCGATACTGCGCGAGCGGGACTATCCGTTGGTCGTGTCGTTCAACGGTCCGTTCTGGCAGTTGCGGGAGTTCTGCGGCATGGAAGGCCTGTGCATGATGTTGCGCGAAGACCCGGACCTCGTGCATGAGATGGCGCGGTTCTGGGGCGATTTCTTCGGCGCGACGCTCGAACCGATCCTCGAACGCGTCGTGCCCGACATGCTCCACTTCTCCGAGGACATGGCGTTCAAATCGCACCCGATGATCGGCCCGGACGAGACGCGCGCCCTATGCGGGCCGTGCTACCGCCAATGGATCGATCAGGCCCGCGCGGCGGGCACGCGGGTGTTCGCGATCGATTCCGACGGCTGCGTGGACTTGCTGATTCCCGTGTGGCTCGAATTCGGGATCAACTGTGTGGATCCGATGGAAGTCGCGGCGGGCAACGACATCGTTGCCTTGCGCGCTCGGTACGGCAAACGCCTCGCATTCCAAGGCGGCATAGACAAGCGCGCCATCGCCGCGGGCGGCAACGTTTTCCGCGCCGAGATGCACCGCATTCTTCCCGTCGTCCAAAGCGGCGGGTACATCCCCGGCTGCGACCACGGCGTCCCCCCGGACATCTCCTGGCCAAACTTCCAAACCTACGCGCTCCGCCTCGCGGAGATCACTGGATGGGTGTAGTGGCCGCTTTGTACAAAATCGCTCGATACCAATCAGTCGGAACCTGTGTGTTTCAGCACGCGTTCAAGTTGCTTGCACAATGGCGGCGCTTTGTTTAGCGCGACATCCCAGACAATCTCATAGTCAACACTGAAATATCCGTGGATCAACCGGTTCCGCATACCGGCGATGGCACGCCATTCAATCTCCGGATATCGTGCGCGCAGATCTTCAGGAACAGCCTTTGCCGCTTCACCGATAATCTCGATACTTCGCGCGAAAGCGCGTTTCATGGTTTCATTGGCCTAAAAAATCGTCGTGCGAGATCCGGGCGGTTTCCCGCATGAGGTATTGGGCCTCGTCGAGCATGTGGCGCAGGAACTCAAGCGGCGAGATCGACATATTCGACTTCCTTGAGAATATGCGGGCCGATGTATGGGCTGAGCGATTCGAGTGTCAGGATCTCGACGGGACGGCCCACGAGGTCTTCGAGGAAGACAGCCAGTTGGTAGAAGTTGTCGAAGGTTTTCCGCCCAGACTTGACCACGACGAGGAAATCCACGTCGCTGTCCGCGTTTTGTTCATTGCGGACAAACGAACCGAACAACCCCAAGCGTTCGACGCCGAATCCGGCAATCGTATCGGCATGGCGGTGTAGCGCGTCGAGGATCTGCCGCTTCGACGTCAAGACCGGCGCGCCGGTTCCGGCGATTTTTCCATTCTCCATTGTCCGTTCCTCTGCCGCGGTATATTTCGCCTTCGCTGAACAAAGCATACGCCAGGGGCTGGCGTGACTCAAAATGCGGTTCTTCCGGTTCTTGCGGTCTTCAGACCCGCGTCGGGAATCGGCAGCTTCTTGAGTAGGGATGTGTTCTTTGCAGGGCGCTGCGAATATTCCATTTCCCCGGAGGGGATGTTGTCGCCAATCGAGGTCTTTGAACAAATAGGGAGCGTCTCACGTCATCAGACCGGTCCGGACACGCCAGTTCAACCGAGTCGATAAGATCGCAAGAACCGGCTGAGCCCAAAACGCTATGCGCCCCGTCCGCTCACAAGCGCGAGGCCGATTTCGTTGTTGAGTTCAAAGCCGCGCGAGGTGGGACGCCAAGCGGTCGCTGTTTCCTCGATCAGGCCATGCCCGGCGAGAGCATGCAGAGCAACGCCGAAGTCCGATTCGACCGTATTCCCGAAACGATCCGCGTAAACTCGTTTTGGAAGACCTTCGCGAAGGCGGAGATATTGGATAACGGTTTCGAGACGGATTTCGCGATTCGTCAATCGCAGGTTCTCGATTCGCCGGCCGGGCTCGGCGAGATAGGGATCGAGGTCGTCCGTGTTCCGCGAGCGGACGCCGTCGAGAAACGAATACGCGCCGGGTCCGAATCCGGCGTATTCTTCGTTGTGCCAGTAAATGAGGTTGTGGCGGCATTCACAGCCGGGGCGGGCATAATTTGAAATTTCGTAATGCGCATAGTCTGCAAGGATGGTCTCGGTTTCACGGTATAGCGCCAGCCAGGTCTCGTCGTTCACGGCATCGGCGCGGCGTGCCTCGAACGGTGTGCCTTGTTCGTACGCGAGGCCGTAAGCGGAGACGTGCGTCGGCGCGAAGCGCAGCGCTTCTTCGAGCGTGGCGGTCCACGCTTTGAAGGGCGGTGCGCCGAAGATGAGGTCCATGCTCCAGTTGTCGAAGACGGCCGCCGCGGCTTCGCAGGCTTTGCGCGCTTGGACGGCGTCGTGGCGGCGGCCAAGGTAGCGGAGCACGGCGTCGTCGAAACTCTGCACGCCGATGCTCAGGCGGTTGATCCCCGCGTCGCGCCACGCGCGCGCCCGTTCGGCGTTCACGTCATCCGCGTTGACTTCGAGCGTGATTTCCGGCGCTTCGAGCACAAAACGGTTCCCGATCGCATCAAGTATCCGGCGCAAATCGTCAATCGCAAGCAGCGACGGCGTGCCGCCGCCGCAGAAGATACTGCACGCGGCCTTCGGTCCGTCGAATGCCGCGATCTCGCGGCACAACGCGTCCACAAACGCGGACGGCACGGCGCTCGGCGTCGTCCAGCGGAGGAAATCGCAGTACGGACATCGCGTCCGGCAGAACGGTATGTGCACATAGATGCCGATCATGATGGATCAAGTAGACCCGAAGGCGTGCCGGGGATGCAACCGGGTGACGCCTTTGCCGTTACTGGCGCATGGCCCTGGGTTCCCGCTATGATGCAGCGTGCAATACGGCAAGGGACGCGGCGTATCGCGTGGACGAAGGGAGGATGTTGAATGACCTTTCGCGAGTTGAACTTGCGCATCTTCCGGCGCGAGCCGGTGGATCGTGTGCTTTGGCAGCCGCGGATCGAGCATTGGTACCACACGCGGCGCAACGAGGGCACGCTGCCGGAACGGTACCGAGACATGTCGCTGCTCGAAGTCTTCGACGACCTCGGCTGCTCGGTGCGCCCGTACTGGGCGTTCAACGAGGCCCAGCGATACGATCCGCCGGAACAATGGCGGCGCGAGGAAACCAGTGACGGGCCGCTGACCACGGTGGTCGAGCATACGCCCGTGGGCAAACTGGTGTCGGTATTCGAGCGGACTTCCATCGCGCATCACACGCGCAAGTATCCCGTCGAGACGCCGGACGACATGCGCGTGATGGAATGGATCGTCCAGCATCGCGGCGCGCGGTTCGACATGGAGGCGTATACGCGCGCCTGCGACATTATCGGCGAACGCGGCGCGCCGGCCATTTTCATTCCCCGCATCAACATCATGCGCATCATGATCGAATACATGGGATTCGAGAACGGAACGACCGCGCTGTACTTGTATCCCCGCGAAATGGAGCATTTCATCGCCGTCATCAACGAGGCCGACACGCCTATGCTCGAAATGATCGCGGCGTGCCCCGTCGAGATCGTCAATTTCGGCGACAACGTCCATCAGGTACTGTGTTCGCCACCGATATTCGAGCGGTTCGTTCTGCCGGAATACGTTCGCCGCAACGAAATCCTGCACAAGGCGGGAAAGAAAACCTATCCACACTGGGATGGCGACTGCAAGCAACTGCTGCCGTACGCGCTCGATTGCGGATTCGACGGTTACGAAGCCATCACACCCGTTCCGCAAGGCGACGTAACGCTCGAGGAAATCCGCGACGCGCTTGGCGATCGGATCATGATTGACGGGGTGCCCTGCACGGATTTCCTGCCCTCGGAACCCATCGAAAGCCTCATTTCAAACACACGGAAGTGTATCGAGTACTTCGCGCCGAATCTGGTGCTCGGCATATCCGACGAGATCTCGCCCGTCGGCGACATTGAACGCGTCCGCAGGGTCGCTGAAATCTGCGCCGAATACAACGGACGCATAGGGTCGTAGGCGTCCGCGATCACCCGATCCATGCGCAAAGCGTCTGGAAAACCGGCGGAAATCCTCGCCGGTTACGGGGTCATCGCGGCAAGACCGCCCTGGGACACGGTCACCACGTGAATGACAAACCGGGCCTGGTTGGAGGCGGGGATGTCCGTTTCGATGGAAACGTTCGTAATGACTTGAGGCAGGACGCTTCCTTCCGGCGGCGGAACGACGATAAGTTTCACGGTAACCTGCTCCGGAAACGATTCCGCCACGGCGACACGCGGCCGTTTTACGCAATACCCCGGCGTGGGAAAGGCGAATTCACCTTCTAGACGCCAATTCGCGTCCGTAAGCCGGTCCTTTGTCAGCGATCCCCTGAATCCGTACGGGCCTTCAAGTCCATACCCGAACCGCCCTGAAAACGGGATCATTTGCACAAGAGTATCGTCGGTTACGACGCCCGGGCATCCCGCGGCCAGCCACGCCGCGCCAACACACGAAATACCCGCCAACACCCATGTACAGATTCCACGCACGATCCATCCCTTTGCCTTGCGGCCAGTGGCCGGAATGCGTTTGTCTCACGTCCGCAAGACAGGCCGTCCAGCCGCCTTGCCCATGCGGAGCGATGTTCCCGTCCGTACGCCGGACGGGCTATTTTTCGGCGGCCGCCCCGCCCGGAATAGGGACGAATGCGGCAATCAACCGATCGGCGGACAGGCCTTCCATTCGGATCTTCGGATCATGCACCAGTTTGTTGATCCGGTAATGGACCGTCTGCGGCGGGCCGCCGTGAATCTGGACCGCAATCAGTCCCGACCGTTCGCCGTCCGGATCCAGAAACGCCACGCCGGGCGTGCCGTTGATGGCCGTCCAAATCACGGGGCCGACAGCGAGGATTTCGTAGCGATTCCAGTCGCCGGGCTTGACAGCCTTCTCGGCGCGATCGGTCCAATCCAGTTTCCCGCGGCCGTGTTCATGATAGAGCCGGCCCCACACGTCCTGGCCGACGTCGGCCTGATAACCGAGCGCCTGGCCGTATTCGTCAATCCTCTTCGAACGGAATTGGATGCCGGCGTTGGCCGTGTTTGGTTCAAGTTTGACGTCGAGGGCCAGATAGAAGTCGCGAACTTCGATGTTGGACCAAAGGAATTCGTTTCGCGGAATGGGTTCGCTGCTGTGGCCGACGATGGCGCCATCCTCACAGCGCCAGTATTTTTCATTGCCCTGCCAGCCGGACAGATCCTTGCCATTGAAAAAGGCCGTGTCGTCCCGCGCGGACCTGCCGAGGCTCTTGGCGATGGCGATGGCGGCCTGGGTCGCCTCCGCTTTCACCGATTCGTCGCCGAGTTGCGCGAGCACCAAAGCCAGCGCATCGGGACTGGACACTTCCGCCAAGCCGCCGAGCACGGTCTTTTTCTCGTCGGCCGACCCCGCGTAACTCAATAACGCTTCGCAGTGGGCATGCAATTCGGCGGCTGTTGCATTGCTTTGTCCCAGCAAACGAACGGCGCCGCGCAACGCGAGCACTTTTATCGTCGCATCGGGAGAAGTCTTGGCCAATTCCATCACCGCGTCGAGGGCATCGGCCGACGGCCACGCGCACAAGGTGCGCAATGCGGTTTCCTTGATGGCCTCGTCGTCCGCTGTGGCGGCGGCTCGCACGATTGCGAGAGCTTTGGGGCTGCCCGTTATCCCCAACAGACGCAACGCAGCCAATTTTGCCATGCCCTGAGCCTTGTCGAACGCGGAACAGTACGCATCCACAATGGAAGCCGGCGCGGACGCAACCGTCAATTTCAGCGTTTCGCCCTCGGAAACAGTCTTGGAAAGAGGGATCTCGTTTTCGAGGTATTCGACCCGGAGCGCCTTCACGCGGCCCGGCGCGGGATCGCCCGCAAGGTCGTTTGACGCGACAATCGAAGGCATTCCCGAATCAACGAGCGCTTTCACCTTGTCCGTCACGTCCGCCAAGGGGCCGTCGGGCAGTACGCCATAGATCGCCTTTTGCACGCTGACGGCGCCGGGCATGCGTTTCTGTCTTTCACAGAGCGACCCCAGCGCCGATTCGGCGGCCTGCATCTCCGGCGCGGAACGTCCTTCCAGCAGGATTGCCAGCAGAAAATCCATTTCTCCTATGCCGCCGCGATCCTTCAATGCCTTTAGGGCCGCCACGCGGACGCTTTCATCGGCATCGGTCTTGGCCGCCTTTGCCAAGAGGGGAACGGGATTGTCGAGTCCGCCGCCGCCAATCAATTCAATGGCCGCGCGGCGAATGGCGGGATCGGCGTTGTCAACCATCGCCTGCAGTGCGGCGTCGGCTTCCTGGCCTGGAAAATAACTTAGCGAGTTGCGGGCCACCTTGGCCAATTCGGCGTCCTCGCCGGAAGCCAATTGTTCCATCAAGGCAAGTGCGGGCGTGTAACCCATGCGCGTCAAGGCGCGGATCGCGGCCGCTCGTACCTCGACAGGGCCGTCCTTGGCTTCGGTCATCGCCGCCGGACCTGCCGCCATGCCGCCGCGCTCGCCAAGCAGGTCAAGGAAGGGCAATTTCCTCTCCGGAGGCAGAGCCGGCAAGAGACCGGCCAGCGCAAGCGTCACGCCGTCGTCCCGGCCCATCTCCCGCGCAACACGCAAGGCCGCCTCGAACCGTTTTACGTCTTCGCCGCGCAACGCCTCGAGCAGCAACGGAAGTCCCTGTTCGGCGCCACGGACAAGCACCAGACCCCGAAGCGCCGCCGCGTAAACCGGCGCCGGGGCGTTTTGAACGTTGGCCATCCGTTCGTAGAGGGCCGCGGCACGGTCGCGATCGCCCTTGGCCGCCAGTTTTTCAGCGCAACCGCACAGGGCGTCGCAAAACGGCAGCAGGTTATTGGGAGGAAGGCCGGCCTGCGCGACCGCCTCCTCGATGCCCTTGACGGCTTCGGGCGTGGCAATAGCCGCGAGCGACCCGGCCGCCGCCTGAGCCACCGAAGCATCGGTGTCGGCGAGCAACGCGATCAGCGCCGGCACAGCCTGTTCGTCCTTACGGATGCCCAACGAACTGATGACGCCCACCCGGAGTTTGCCGGCGGTTTTTCCCAAAGCATCCCGCAGCGCGGCGCCGGCTTCGGGAAACGGCATCCCTTCAAGGGCATACCGGGCGATGTGCGAGAGTTTCTCGTCGGTCAGCATGGGCGCGAGAATAGGCACGCAATCCGGACCGCCCTTGTACGAAAGCACACGACATGCCTCCGCTTTCTGTTCGAGCGACGCATCGGATTTCAGAACGGTTATCGGATCGGCCTCTTGGGCCGTACAGGCGACGGACAGGATGGACAGGCCCGCCAGTACAACAAGCGCAATGGACTTCCGCATGACGTAATGTGCTCCTTCCTTCAATGGGGGATTTAGATAACCCACGGTTCGCGCTGGGCGCGTGCGCGCAGGCGGTTGGCCTCGTCATCGTTGATGAACGCCTCGGCCACGGGATCGTATTCAAGGTCGCGGCCAAGCCACATGCAAATGTTCGCGGCATGCACCGTGCTCATCGATCGGTGCATGACGGAGGGATTGGCAACCGGTTGTTCGCGGGATTTCACGCAATCGAGGAAATTGCGCATGTGGTCGAGGGATCGCCCTGTGCGCGCCACATATTCGCCCACCACTTTCTTGTAGTCCGCCAACAATTCGGGCGAGGATGCCTCGGCCATCGAATAGCCGTCCGCGGCGGCCACCCATCCGGCTTCGCCGTCGAAGCGTTCGCCGCACGATCCATGCCAGTACTTGTCGCCGCGCGAAAGGACCATCTTCTGGCCGTTCGCGAAGGTGCAGACCATGCCGTCGCCCGAATCGTTGTCCACGTATTCGTACTTGATGGGCGAGGTGTCGCCGGCATTGAGCCCCGCCTGCGCCTGGGCGAACGTGTGGGCGCCCCACTCGCCGATGCAACTCGTGTGAAAATCGTAGTAGCCGCGCCAGCCGCCCTTGACGTATTCCATGTTGAACGGCCGCCACGGGCACGGTCCCAGCCAGATATCCCAGTCCACATCGTCGGGAGACGGCTGTTCTTGGGCCGGCTTCCAGTCGTTGTGCATTTTGGCGGCGTCCCACGGGGCGATGTGGGCGTACGCGGTATGCACCTTGCCGAGACGGCCCGTGCGCGCCATTTCGATGGCGAATACATGGTTGGCTTCGCTGAGACGCTGCGTGCCGGTCTGATAGACGCGCCCGTACCGTTTTGCGGTTTCGACGACCGCCTGGCCTTCCGCGATCGTCATGGTCGAGGGTTTCTCGGTAAAAACATCCTTGCCGGCGCGCATGGCGCGAATCGAGGCCTGGGCGTGCCAATGGTCGCCCGTGGCAATCAACACCGCGTCAATGTCGGGGCGTTCCACAAGAAACTCGCGGATGTCGCGGTACATCGCGCAATCCTTGTTGCCGTAATAATTGTCCACAAACTCCTTTACGGCGAGACGCTGCTGCTTCCAGATGTCGCAGATGGCGAGAACCTGCACATCCTCGTTGCTGATCATCCACTTCAGGTCGCCGAAGCCCCGGCCGTGAATGCCGATGCCCGCCGCCGTGATGCGTTCCGACGGCGCCGTCGCGCCGCCGCGGCCCAGCACCGACGCCGGCACAATCATCGGCGCCGCCACGGCCGCCGCCGCGCCCGACAAAAAACTCCTACGGGACATTTTCCTGCTCACGTGCTTTTCCTCCTCATGCGATATGTTGGGACTGTCTCTCCGTTCGTGCATGCACGCGCACGAACTAGAAGGTTATTCCCTCCTGTTTTCAAACCAAACGGGGCCGCCCCATTTGCCGGTCACGACGATGTCCGCGTCGCCGTCGCCGTCGAGATCCGGCGCCAGGATATTCACGCCGGAACCGATGCCTTGATCGTACGAAACCACGTGCTTATTCCAAATCGGGGCGGGTTGCCGCGTCAATTCGTACCAGTAAACGCCCAGCGGCTCGAATGCGCCGGGATCGCCGCCGTTATGCGCCATGAAGCGCTTTCCGGTCACCAAATCGAGGTCGCCATCGCCGTCGAAATCGGCCAGCGCGAGACTGTGGGCCTGCGACCATGAATCGTCAATGAGATGCTGCGTCCAGGCGGTTTCCCCGTCTTTCTTCGCCTGTTCGTACCAGAAGATGCCGTAATCGTGCGCCGCGCTGCAGATGAGGTCGGCCAGACCGTCGGCGTTCACGTCGTAGACAAGGATCTGCGCGGTGTCGCACGGCTTGCCGTCTTTCTGCCTACCGAGGTCGAGCGGATGTTCCTTCCAATCGCCCGCGCGCGGGTCGGCCGGCGCCTCGAACCATGCATCGGGCCGCAGGACGTCCGGGCGGCCGTCGCCGTTGATGTCGCCGCAGCCCGCGCCCCACGTCATCGCCTTCTCCGAAATCACGTGCTTGACGGTCCCGCGCTTGCCGTCGGGCAAAAGGCATGCTTCATACCAGATCGTGGCGGCCACAGTGGGCAGTATTTCGAGCGTTTTCCCGTCGCCGTCCACGTCGCAGAGTTCGCCGGACTCGTAATGGCCGTTTTCCTCGATGAGAACGCGTTCCCACGGCCCGCCGTCCGGTCCCGGATTCCGGAGCCATTCCGCCTTCTTGGCAAACCACGTGCAGCGGGCCACGTCCAGCCGGCCATCGCCATCCACGTCGAGCGGGAGGTTCATGAAATCGTCGCGGTAGCCTTTGCCGCTTTCGTCCACATCCCCCTGCATATCGCAAATCCGATGTGCTTTGAATTCCGGCGCGAGATAGAGATACGGCAATGCCACGATATCCAGTTTACTGTCGTTGTTGAAGTCGCCCACCCCGCACGCCTCGCCCCGGTACGTTCCCACGCGGTGCATGCGAAACGAGACGCTTTCATGCGCGGCGCCCGACACCGATGCCTCCGGCGCACCCAAAAGGCTGGCACATGCCCATGCCATCCAAACACAACCAACCATCACCGGTCCTCGACAGTATGTCATCTATCGGTTTCGACGCTTCACCCGTTCCGGGCACGCGCGTGAACGGCTACAATACCCCCCCCGCCGGCCCAATTCAAGTGAAAACACGGAATCCGCAAACGAGACTTGTCCGGCGTATCCGGATACGGTTCGAGCTTGAGCGCGCCCGCATCCATGCACGGCGGCGGATGGGCCGATGGAAGCGCAAAAAACGGCCATGCGCCACGCCATGCGGCCAAATCGTCACGAAATCGCCAGGGCGGTCATCGTGCCTGCAATTTTTTGGCGGCGGCGATCGATCCGATGTACTTGTTCATTCCGATTTTGTATTCGAGGATCGGGTTCGGCTTGCCGGTTTCCTTCTCGCGTTTCTTGATCCAGGCGTTCATGCGGTTGCGCATGAACCGGACCACGTCTTTCTCTTTCTCGGCCAAATTGACGTTCTCTTCCGGATCCTCGATAAGGTTGTACAATTCGATCTTCGGTTTGTGATGGAAGTCGGGTTCCAGCGCCTGAAAGAATTTCCAATGCGGCGTGCGCCAGCCGTGCTTGCGCATCCACGTGCATTCGGTGATGTAAAACTCCGATCGCGGGCTATTCGCGGTCTTTGTGAAGTACGGGACCGTCGAAACGCCGTCGAATTTCACGCCCTTGGCGAATTTCTGAAGGCCGCAGACTTCGAGCACGGTCGGCATGAGGTCTTCGTGGAGCGAATAGGTCTTGCTGCGGACGCCCTGCGGGACGCGGCCCGGCCAGTAGTAAACCAGCGGAACGACCAGCGTCGGCTCGTACAGGCCGTGGTGATCGAAGTGGATATCGTGATCGTAAAGCGTTTCGCCGTGGTCGCCCGTGATGACGATCAGCGTTTCATCCATCCGGCCGAGTTCTTCCAGCCGCGTGATGATGCGCTGGCAACAGGCGTCCATATAGGCGATTTCGCCGTCGTACTGCGCGATGACATAGTCCTTGTCCGTGCAGCCGGGCGGCATCCACGAGCGATGGAAGTCGCGGAACGGCTTGAACTCGAAGACCGGTTTCATCGTGTTGACGCGCTTGTCGCAGGGATCCTTCGAGTAGAATATCTGATCGTACGGCGCGGGCGGCAGATACGGCGCGTGCGGATCCATGTGGCGCAGGAAGAGCAGATAGGGTTTGCCGCTCTTGTGCATCTTTTCCAGCGCGGGGATAGCCACGGCGTTCAGGTTCTCGGCCTTGCGCGCGGGACGATCCTCCCACGCCGGCCAGCCCTCGAAGGTCAGGTATTGATCGAAGCCCCGATAAAATCCGCCGTCGAATCCGACGCAGGTCGAAATATACCCCGCCTTGCGCAGGATTTCGGGCAACGTCGGCTGTTTCTTGTCAAGCGGACCCTTTGGGCTGAGCGAAACCATGCGCGTCGAGAACACGTCCCGACCCGTCAGGATGCTCGAATACGCCGGCGTCGTCGGGATGTACGCGCTGAACGCATTTTCGACCAGCGTGCCTTTCGCGGCCAGTTGGTCCAGATACGGCGTCGTCAGGCGCGGGTATCCGTAGCAACTCATGTGATCCCGCCGGATGCTGTCAATCGCGAAAATAACAATGTTTGGATGTCTAGCGGCCATGCAATTTCTCCTTCATTAGGCTTTAGGCTATAGGCGCGAGGCGCAAGGCCACCCGTTTCAAATAGCGTGTCGAGGTTTATGGATTCGCGTGTTCCGCATCCCGCGATTGCCGGAGCGTTTTTTCGGGCCTCTGACCGCCTTTCGATTCTCGTGCCTTGAGCTTTGCTCCTTGAACCTGTTGTTATCTTCCGCCACACGCCTTGAGGCAGGCGTTCAAATAGCCGTAACTTTCCGCGGCGATAATGGCGCAGCGGCTCAGTTCGTATTCGCCCGCGCCGATGATTTCGAGGTTGACCGGCCCGTCGAATTTCGATTCGACGAGCACCTTGCAATACCCCATCAAATCAATCTCGCCGCGTCCGCAGGCCTGCATTTCCGGCGCGCCCGGACTCGGCCCCGGTCCCTTGCAGTCGCGGATATGGACGTGTTTGACGCGCGAGATGACTTGCCGGAGCGCGTCCTTCGGCACTTCGCCGCCGCGATGGATGTGGCTCGGATCCATGTCTATGCCGAAGGCGGGCGAGGCGATTTTCGCCATCGCCACGATCGTCGTCGGCGTGTTCCAGATAGCCGCGCCCACGTGCGCTTTCACGCACAGTTTCACGCCGAACGGTTCGGCCTTCTCCGCCATTTTGGCAAGGATATCAATGGTTTTCGACAAGTCTTCCGGGTTGTCCTTGGATCCGCCCGGGCCGACGTTCACGACCGGAATGCCAATCTCGGCGCCCGCTTCGTATGCCAGCATCAACCGGTTTTCATCCAATCCGCCCTCTTCCATCGCCGTAATCGGCAATTCGAGGTCCTGTGAAATGGCCTTGATGTCCGCCGCGTCCTTCTTCCACGTGTCCAGGCACAGATGCTCGCACATGCCCTTCAACGCCGAGATCTCCGCCGCGTCGTATCCGGCCCATTTGATGTGTTGCATGGCCGTACGGAAATCGTGCTTGCCGAACAGCACGGTGTTCACGCCCAGTTTGATCATGAAGTCCTTCTCTCCTTCCTGTACATCAACGCCCCAGCCCAAAGCCGTCAGCAGGCGCCATTCCATTTTTCACTCTGCCATGACTATACCGATAATCCACGAACATCGTCAAAGAAGTCCGTGCAATCTGTCCTAAGGGTCAATCGTGGCCGCGGCCAATCAACGGCAAGACCGCCGGCGCATTTTGCCCGCCGACACACAACTTACATTTTCCGATAGACCAGCAGCCGCGATCCCGGCTTCTGGGCGACGCGCAGTTCGATTCCGTTTTCGGCGAGGTCCTTGCCGGCATGTCGGACCGTTTCCCCGGTGTCGAGATCCCGGAACTCGTATTCGGCGCTCTCATCCAGGCCATGAAGCGTGGGCATCATGACCGAGAACGGGCTTTCGCTTCTTCTGAGGGCAAGCACCATGCCCTCTTCAAGGTCGGATCGGTGGAATTGCCACGCCGACCACGTGTCCTGCGCGAGCGAGAAGGACAGCAGCGGATAGAAGTCGCCCAAGAAGTACTTGCGGACGGTTTGCAGATCGCCGAGCATTTTGCGCAGCCAATCCGTTGAGAAATGCTTCCGCACGTCCTGTTCGAAATCGTACATAATCATGACAATGCCGGGGCCGAGCGCGCTGCGGAATGTGTAGGTGTCTTCGCGATCGCAGCAACCGAGGCTCAACGGAACCCAGAGGCCGAGCGCCTGCGTTTGCGCTTGCACGCCCGTAATGCCGAAACCCGGCCAGCACTGCACGTCGCTGCGCCAGAGCGGCATGCTGCGCGAAATCATTTCCAGATCGATTCGGCGGCCGCCGCTCGAACAGTTGTCAATGAGCAGGTCCGGAAAGCGTTGCCGCAATTCGTCCCACATCGCATACAAACCGGTAATATGCTTGATCTCGCTCATGCCAACGCGGTCGGGCGCGTCGGCCGCATCCCAGAACGGGCGCGGGTCCATGTTGAAGTCCTGCCGGTAGCAGCCGATCCGGCCTTCGGTGATAAGCGCGGCGAGATGCTCCGTCAACATCTTGCGTGCCTCGGGATTGCCGAGGTCGAGCAGACTGTTGTCCCCGATCGGCCCCAGCATGAGTTCGGGATGTTCACGCTGCCATTTCGTGCCCTTGAACACACGTTCCGGTTCAAGCCACAGCAGAAAGCCGAGGCCCATGTCGTTCAACGCCTGTCCAAGCGGCTTCAACCCTTCCGGAAAGTACCCGGGATTCGCATGCCAATCGCCCACGAAACGTCCCCAACCGCTGTTGAAGACATTCGCGCCCTCTTTCGCCTCGTCGTCGCCGAACCAGCCCGCATCCACCCAAAGGTACTCCATCGGCAACTTGTTTTCGACCCACCACTGCCCGTGTTCGATGTGTTTCTTGATGAAATTGCCGCCCCACGTCGCATTGCATATCGGCGCCTGCGCCGGCTTGCCGCCGACCGTCGGCGAGTGGTGGGTGAGGATGAATTGCCGCAGCAGGTTGTGGCCGCGCATCCGATCGCCGTTCCAGAACAGAAGCATAATGCGGGGCGTGCGGATTTCCTCGCCGGGCAGGAGTTTCAGATGCGTCCGCTTCATGCCCGCGCGCACGCGGACCTCCGCATCGGTTCGATGGAACGACGCCGCCCAGTCGCCCGTCCAACCGATGGCCCCGATGACGCCGTGCGCGCCCATGTCGAGATTGAAGAACGGCAACGCGCCGCAGGAAGACCGTCCGCCTTGCGATTCGATGCGAAACGGATTGCCCTCGCCGATCCACGGTGCTTGCGGTTGATCGCCCGTCGGACCGAGCGGGGTAAGCAGCGGCGCGAAATCGTCCATGCGGCAATCGCTGCCTTTCGCATGATGAAGGCGCACCTCCTCCGCCCGCAGGGAAACGAAGCCGGCGTCTATCGGCAGAATGTCCGAAATGATCGGCGTGTCGGCGTCTCCGGCGTTTTTGAGGTACAGGACCCATTCGACGGCCGGGAAATCCTTGTATTCCGTCACGCAGCATCGAATGACCAGCCCCGATACCGGGGCGGAGATCGTCAGAACGCGTTCGATGCGATCCGGCGCACTCTCATCGTTCGTCCTTTCCGTTTTCCAGGCAATCGCGACTTCGCCGATGGGACGCCCCCCGTACTGGAACGACAACACCCGGCTCGGATCGCCGCCGAGAAGATTCGCGGTCCAGTCGCGCATCGCCGCCATCTCTTCCGGCAACGCCGCCGCTGCACATGCGCATGGAATCAACAAGACGCCAGTCGCCACAATCATAAACATCAGCAAGAAGGTGTCCATTGAACGTCTCCCATAGTTTCAATATAGCCCTGCTCCGCCTTCCGCGAAAACGGCCGATTGACCTCCAGCGGAACACCTCACGGTTTCGTGCGGAGGTTTTCAAAGACGGCGAGGAGTTTTTTCTCCTCGGTTTCCCAGTTGTAGCGCGTTTCGACGCTGCGCCGTCCGTTGGCGCCGAGTCGCCGGGCTTCCTCGGGATTTTCGATCAGGCGGATGATGGCTTCCGCGATGGCCCCGGGATTGGTGACGTCAATCAGCAGCCCGCATTGGGCTTCCTCGACGACATGCCGGATCTCGACGGCGTAATCGGGAGCGATGACGGGCACGCCCTCGCGCATATAATCGAACATCTTGTGCGGCATGCCCAGCGTGTGTTGCAGTCCGACCGGCTGGAACAGGATCAGGCCGATGCGCGACGCGGCGATATAGGCCGGCACCTGCTGAAACGGAACGGGCGGGAGCAGTTCGATGTGGCGATCCATGCCGCTGGCCCGCAGCGCTTCCCGGTAGGCGGCCTCGTCCCCGTACAGGTAATCGCCAAGACAAATGCACACGATGTCCGGAATCTTTCCTGCCACGAGTTTCATCGCATCGAGCAACTGGTACGATCCGCGCGCGTCGCCGAATATGCCCTGGTGGATGATAACCGTGCGATTCGCATAGCGCGAGCGGATGCCTTCGGGAATTTCCGCGCAGGGCGGTTGGAGATGGTTGGTGTTCAGGACGACCGTGGCCGGCGTGGGCAGCCCGGCGAAATCCGCGCGCAGGCACTCCTTGGTCAGAATCAGCGCGTCGGTCATGCGCGCCATGCCGCGCATGGCTTTCAGCGTCGCCCATACGACCGCGCGTTCCATCGCCTTGGGAAACAGCCGCGCGAAAAGTGTGGGAAAGTATTCGTGGACGTCGAAAACAATCTTCCGTCCGGTCGCCAACTTGATGAGCAGCGCCGATACCCACGATTCCGGCTCGACGCTCATGTACACGTCCGCGCGTTCGCGCCGGCCCATCCATGCCAGACGCAGCGAAGAGACAAACCGGTCGAGGAAGTTCTTCGATACGGGGATGCGCCGGAATTGAACGCCGTCGGCGGAGTCCGGCAGCGGCTGATCGCTTGGAACGATGGATATGACTTCATAGCCTGCCGCCACAAGGCTTTTGGCTTCCTTGTGGAACACGCGCTTGTCGTAGGGTTCGTGAATGGTTTGGAGAATGCAGATTTTCATGAGTCCCCGTCCAGCAACGGGCACGCCCCGATGATCAATGGGCGATCGCGGTCGAGCGCTTCCTTGGTTTTGAGGAACAGCCATGCCGTGTTCACGATGTGCGTGTATTGCGCGGCGAAATCGTAGGGACGTCCCTGAAACACGCTTTCATAGGCTCCGCAGATATTCTCGCGGTGTCCGTGGTGCCGGTAAAAATTGCGCACGATATGCTTCCGGTCAAGCACGTCCGCGCGCAGGCGCTCGAAGTCATCCAACGAAAGGATGCAATTGCCCTTTTGCGCCGAAAAACGCTCGCGGACGCCTTCGAAGGGATAGCCTTTTGCCGAATAGGTAATCACGGCGATGGATCCCTCGTTGAAGCGATACGAGATCGCGATATCCTCGTCCGGCTTCCGGTCACGCACCGGATGGATGGCTATCGGGAATGCGTCGCGCGGCACGAGATGCAGGACGTAATCCGTCCAATGGCAGATATTGCCAAGAACGCGCCCGCCTTCACCTTCGTCGTGATACCAATGATCCTCGTCGAGCAGCATGCCCACGACAAACCAGTTGTAGACGCCCGAACCCGGTTCGCGCGCAAGAAACTCGATAGCGCGCCGACCGAGCCGTCCCACGGGTCGGTTGAAGCCGAGAAAAACCCGTCCCCCGGAACGTTTCATGGCCTTATACAGCCGGGCCAACTGATCTTCGCTTACCACATGCGGTTTTTCGATATAGACGTGCTTGCCCGCATCGAGCGCGCGAATCGCATATTCGGCATGGGTCGCGTGGTTCGACGCGATATAAATCATTTTCAACCGGCCGTCCGCGATGAGTTCTTCGGCGTCGTCCGTGTGATGCGGGATTCGGAAAAATTGTGCAAGCGACGCGGCCCGGTGGGCGTCAATGTCCATGCACGCGCCGATGACGGCCCCGAACCGGCGTTGCAGGTAGTATGCGATGGTCGAGTAACCGTACCGTCCGCACCCGATCAGCCCGACGGATTGGCCCGGAAGCCAGTCGGATCGTTTGGCCGGCAACACCGCAAAACGCCTCTTCATGTGCAGTTCGCTGCGCACCTTGATATAGGTCCGTCCCGGACCGTACAGGCGCGCATAGCGCAGCGTCTTCCTGATTTTAAACCATGCCGGTTGTTGTACGATGTCCATCTGCCCGGACCCAATGTCTTGTGCCGCGATTATACCGATCAATCGCGCGGACAGGCGACTTTTTTTACGACGAGATATAAGGGCCGGATTTCCGGTTACGCCACCCGCGGCAGCCGGATACGCATGAGGGTGCCCTTGCCGGGGGAACTTTCGGCTTCAATCGCGCCGAGGTGGCCCTCGACGATCTTGGCCGCGACGGCGAGGCCGAGTCCCGTGCCTTTTTCCTTTGTCGTGAAGAAGGGGGAAAATATCCTGCCGATATGCCCGGCATCAATGCCGCAGCCCGAATCGCGGATGCACAGCGCCACCCAATCCGCCTCCATGACCGCATCTATCCATACCGATCCGGCGCCTTCGATGCTCTGCACGGCGTTGATCAGCACGTTGAGCAACACCTGCCGCATCTTGTCGGGATCCGCGCGAACACACAGTCCCGGCGCGACATTGTTGTGGAGGGTGACGGGGCGTCCGTCGAGATTGAGGTAGGCCAGCGCGGCGGACACCAGTTCGGCGCAATCCACGGTCCGCAGCCGGATTTCGACCGGCCGCGTATATTCGAGCAATTCGTCCACAACCCGATTGAGGTTGGCCGCGCCCGCCAGAATTTTTTCAACCAATCGCGATCGCGGATCGTCGGCGGGAATGTCGCGCGCGAGCAACGCGGCGAAGCCTCGTATCCCGCCAAGCGGGTTTCGGATTTCATGGGCGACCGTCGCGGCCATTTCGCCGATGGCGGCCAGGCGCTCATTTTGCCGGACCTGTTCCCGCAGTGCTTCAATCTCGGTCAAATCTTGGAACACCTTCACATATCCGATGCATGTGTGGTTGCGGTCGGCGATGGGTTCGTCGCGTTCGGCGACCGGCACGCCCCGGCCGCTTTTGGCCCGCAAACGGCCCGACAGGGCCGTGGGCGCCGCCGAAAACTCGCGGCCTAGGAGTTCATGGAAGGCGCGTCCAACGGCCTCGGCGGCCGTGAAGCCCAACACGTCGCTCGCGGCTCGGTTGAAGGTGGTGATGACGCCTTTGGTGTCAATTGCGATGACGCCGTCGGACATGCTTTCGAGGATGTAGTTGAGGTAATCAATGGTCAGCGCGAGTTCCTGGTTCTTCGCAGCCAATTCGAGGCCGAGTTCGCGCGCCCGCGCCTCGAGGCGCCGATAGGCGTCCTCGAGCGTCTGCGTCGATCGCGTGAACATGTCGAAGGCTTCTTTGAGCGCCTTCACGTCTTCGCCGGGATCAACCATGGCCAAAGCGATCCGATTCTTTGTTTCGCGAGATCATTTCCAGTGTTGTTATTCGGTGTACTACGCTCTTCTATCCACCAGCCATCCGCCGGTATCCTCGACATACTGCCGCCGCAGAAATTCGCGCCCGCGGCCCAGTTCGGCCAGTTGCCGGCCGACGCGCTCTTTTTTCGTTTCGGCTTCCGCGGCCATGCGCCGGTACGCGTCGCTCGCACGTTCCGCCAACGTCCGCACATGATTCGATTGTGCGCGAATATCCGCGCGAACCGCCTCGGAAACCGAAGCGGCCGCGCCGCGCCATTCCTCCATGAGCCGTGCCTGCGCCGATTCCCATTGCGCCTGTTCTTCCATTCGGCGGGCGAGCGTCTGCATGGCGTCCGCCAAGTCGTCGTCATCCAATCGAATGTGTTCCAGTTCCCTGAGAACGTCCTCGAACCATGCCGCCTGCCGCGCCAAATGGCGGCGAACCCGCTCGACAAGGGATGTGTCCGCCATCAGCGACGTCCTCCGGGGGCCGACGCCATCGGCGGAACGGGTTGTCCGCGTGTACGCAGTGCGATGCGGGCGTGAGCGGCCTTGATTTGCGCGTCCCGAACCCATTCCCCGCCCGATGCGGCCACCCGGTCGAAGGCCGCGGCCCCGCCGGCCAGATCGCCCAGTTTCAGCAACGAATTTCCCAGTTGATAGGCCGCCCATGCCGTCGTCGGATCGTTGGCGGTTTCTTCTCCGGACGCCCGCGCATACCAATCCGCGGCCCCTCGATAGTCTTTCTGGTCGTAAAGATGGTCGGCCCAAATTACCGCCAGATGACGAAAATGGGGGGCATCGGCGGGCGTCTCCCGGACTTGCGCCTCGATGGCCGCCAACAGTGCGCCCGCGCGGATGGCATCGTCGCGGGCGGCATATCCGGCCATCAGTTTGCGCTCGATGGCCGGCGTCCGCTGGCCGGGATAATCCGTATAGGCTTTCTCGATGCAGTCGAATGCCCGCTGGGGATTGGCGGGTTCGATCGCCGAGGCCTGCTTCATGAGGAGTTCGCAGGCGGTCTTTTCGGAAATCTTGCCGCGATCCACGCGGTCTGCCACCGCAAGACCCTCGTCAATGGCGCCCGCATCGAACAAAGCCGCCGCCGCCCGCGCCAGAATTTCCGGCTCGTTTGAGAGACCCGCTATCCGGCGATAGATTTCCGCAGTGCGCGTCTTCAATCCAAGACCTTGATACATGTTGGCCATGGAAAACAAGACGGGCAGCCGTTTCGGACCCTCGGACACCGTGGACAGCAGGGTTTCGAGCCTACGAATGCCCTTCGCCGTTTGGCCGCGCGCGCACAAAACCTCGGCCAACTCGATTTCCGCGTCGAGGGCCATGGGCGCGCGGGGAAATTCCAGCAGCAGCCGCGCGTAGGTTTCTTCCGCCTTGGGCAAATCCTCCGCGGCGCGGAAATGGCGCGCCGCATCCAATAAAAGATTCGGATCCTTCATGCCGGCGGATCGCGCGGCCAGGAGCACCTCCGCGGCTTCGCGCTTTTGTCCGTTGGCGGCCAGCAAATTTCCCTGGTTGCGCAATACGGCCGCGTTCCGCGGGTACCGCTGCGCGGCGTCCAACGCGATCTGAACGGCGTCGGATCGCAGCCCCAACTCGTCCAACGTCTGGCTCAATTCGATCATGGCGTCCGGAACGACGTCCGATTGCCCGAAGAACGCCAGAATGTCGTTCAGCCGGCGCCGCGCGTCCTCCAGACGCCCAACGCCCCGGTACGCCCGCGCCAGCAGCCAATACCGTTTTTCATGGCCTTCGGCGCTTTCCGCCGCATTTACGAGCGGCTCCAACAGATGGACGGCGTCGGCGAAGCGGCCCTGTTCGACGAGCGATTGGCCCAGGCGTTCGGCGGCCTGTTTTCCGGCTTGCGAAGAGGGATCGGCCTGTGCGATGCGTGACCAGATCATGCAGGCGTCGCCGGTGCGGTTCAAGGCGGCGTAGGCATCCGCAAGGACCAATTCCGCCTCCGGAACCAATGGCGATTCGGGGTGCTCGTCGAGCAGCCGCCGTGCAAAACGCATGGCGTCCGCCGGCTGGTTCAATGCGACGGCGGCTTTGGCGGCGCCCAGAAAAACGGCGTCGGGATTGGGGATATCCTGAAACCGCGCCAGGATGATTTTGTACATTTCACGCGCCATGGCAATCCGTTGCTCGCGCTCGTAGAGTTGGGCTTTCCATTGATAAATCTCGGCCAGCCTCGGGTGATTGGGGGCGCCGAGAATGAAATCGGTCATGCGCGCGTGCATTGCCTCGATGGACGACGGCACGGCATCGGATCCCAATGATAAAAAGGCCGTGCGAAGCGACTCGAAGGCCTTGTCGGCCTGCGTGCCCGTAAGCGATGGCGCAAGCCCGCCCGGCGATCCCGGAGGAACGGCGCTTGTCCTTTCCTTTGGGGATTCAGTCAAGGCTTCCGGTTCGGGAATCAGCGCGGCAATCCGTTCGATAGGCTCGAACGCCGGTGTGCGCTCCCGGTGAGCCTGCAAATAGGCAAAGGTTGCGGCCGAAACCAATACCGTTACCACTAAGGACGCAACGGCCCGTATCAGATTTCCCCGGATCGAAATGCGCGGCATACGCGGCATGTGCGGCATGCGCGGCATACGGGGACGTTTCACGCCGCGATGCAATTTGCCCTGCCTCTGGGTAATCGACGCTTGCTCCGGCAGGGATTCCGGTCCGGCTTCTTGCGTTCCGGCGCCATGGCCTTGACGCTCCCGCGCCGCTTCCGGTTCCTTTTCCATTTTACGGGGTCTGGCGGGTGTTGCCGGTTCCTGCAACGGCTCGACCATCTTCGGAGGCGGTGCATTTTCATCGCGCGAGGCGGCCATAATCAGCGCGTCTATCATCTCCTGCGACACCGCGTTGTCCGGGTCGGCGGACGCCGAAGCCTCCGGCGCGTCCGGGATAACAGTGTCTATATTGCCACGTTCCGCGCCAACCGCAGATGAACGCGGGGCAAGGGGCATTTCCGACTCCAAGGATTTTTCTGCCCCGGTACGCCCGAGTTCCTCGTTGTTCAGAAGCGCTTCGATATCGTCCTTGGACAAGGACAAGCCCGTTTCGGCGGCATCGCCGGTGCCGGGCTCCTTGGCCTGGGCCTCTTGAACCAGTGCATCGAGCAGGGAAGGATCCAGAAGAAAATCGTCTTCGCGGCTCGCGTCGTTCCGTTCTGTTTCCTCGTTTGCCGGCATCGTTTCGCAGTCAATCCAACCATGGCGCGACCTGTCCCATGCGCCGTTCGACAGGATCATGCGGCCATGGGCAGGCGGCCCTTGTCCCCAAGTGTATCAACCCCTCCTTGGCATTGCCAGTCCGGAAAGATCGCATCCGTGCAGGGGCATCGAATTTTCCAGGAAATCCCGATGGCGGCTTTTCAATCTTCCCTTCGCCGGCCGTGACGCAAAAGCGCCATCTGAAGCGCCATCATCGCGGCGACGAACACGGGCGTGTAGTGAAAGGGCATGGCCATACCGTGGCGTCCGGCCAGGTAGCCGAAAACCAAGCTGCCGGCAAAACCGCCCAGCCCGACGGCGCCTTCATTGATGGCGGCCCGGCGGTGTTTTTGCCCGGTGTCGGCCATACTGTAATAAACGCCCTGAAAAAACGTCACGCCGGCAAAGGCGCCCGTGACAATAAAACAAAGCGACATGACGGCGAGACTGCGGGTCGTTCCCAACGCCCAAAACGCCGCCGCCACCAGCGCCTCGAGTCCCAGCACAAACGCCGCGTTATGATGCCAGCGCCGCGTCCGGCCAAGGATGAAAAAGGAGAGGACGGTCGTCGCGCCGAGCGCGAACGCAAGCCAGGAATATTTTGTGGCGGCATCGGCTGTAAGGATAGCGGCCGGAGCATCCTCCCAGAAAAAACGCAGTTCGCCTGACGCCACGAGTTCGTCAATCCGTTTTGGAAACACGTTGCGCGTGACCGTTGCAAGAACACTGCCGGCGAAGGTCGCGCACCACGCGCTGTACAAGTGCGCCTCGCTCGCGCGATCATGCCCGGCCCGCGCCGCCAGCAGTTCCTCGCTGGCAGGATGGTAATGATCTTTTTCATGGGGAAGGCTTCGAAGAAGCACGGCGCAGACCGCGCAAAGCCCCGTGAGCGCGAAGAAAGGCAGGCGGTAATCGTGATCGAACAGCGGACCCGCCGCCAGCGGACTCAACGCAAAGCCGCAGCTCCATGAGATGTTGAACCACCCCATGCGTTTCGCGCGCAGATGAACGTCCGGCTCGCCGCCGACCCATGCGTGCAGCGCGGGCCACACCAACGCCATCGAGGCCATGGCGATCGTCGCAGTCGCCATGCACACGTGCGGGTTCCGCGACATCGGAAACAGGCACGAAAAAAATCCGAACAGGATCGCGCCCGCGACGGCGAAGATCATGCCGTTCTTCGCGCGCGAGACCAGCCACGCCGACCCGAAGGACGCCAGCGCATAACATACCGCCTGCGCCGCCCCGATCCCGCCCGACATCGCCGCGCCCCCGCCCAGTTGGCTATAAACATAGAACGGCATCGCCGTGATGAAGATCATCACCGCGAAATCAACAAGAAACGCTCCCAGGCAGATTCGTAAGAAAGGTGTGAACATCGCCGGAAAGTCTAGGGGTTCGGTCTTGCGAAATCAACACAGTTGCACACGCCGCAATCCGCGTTCAACGCAAACGCGGCATCCCTGCCGCGTTCAACAAGAGACTGGAAGCCTCTTCCTGGAGTTTCTATATTTTCAGATCGGTCGAATGAGACGGTGTTCGACACGAAGTCCCGGAGGGACGCCTTGAAAATAGC